>NZ_JBFAJO010000030.1:0-108102 GCF_040655255.1 Kitasatospora sp. NPDC050463 | reverse complement strand
TGGGCACGATCGAGATCGGCGCGGGCGCCTGCCTGCGGGCTCAGTCCCGGGTCATGATGATGGGCTCGGTCGCCGAGGGTGCCACCCTGCTCGACCGGCACTGCACCAACACACCTCCCCTCGGTGCTTGCCCGACCTGCGCCCGCCTTGTGATGCTATGACCGGTTTTGCCGGACATGGCGAGGTGGTGAGACGAGACCCGACACCCCGATCCGCAAGTCCCACCGCGTTGACGACTTTGGGAGGGGTGACGTGTCCGTTCGGACACCAGGGAGTGCGCCGGACACCGGTACCGGTCCGGCCGCCGGGCAGACCACCACGGAGGCCACCGCGCCGACCACCGCCCAGGCCCCGGCGCAGGCCGCCCCACCGGACGCCGGACGCCCGGCCCCGCTCCCCGGGGACGAGGTGCTGGCCACCGTCATCGGCCCGGCCGGCGAACTCCGGCCGGACGGCCTGCGCGGCCCCGGCGGGCGCCCGGTGGTGGACGTCCGGACGCTGACCCGGGTGCTGTTCGAGCGGCTCGCCGAGCTGCCCCCGGACGCCCCCGAGCGGGAGCGGGTCCGGGCCGCACTGATCGAGGTCAACATCCCGCTGGTCCGCTACGCGGCCACCCGCTTCCGCAGCCGCAGCGAGCCGATGGAGGACGTCGTCCAGGTCGGCACGATCGGTCTGATCAACGCCATCGACCGGTTCGACCCGAACCGCGGCGTGCAGTTCCCGACCTACGCGCTGCCGACCATCCTCGGCGAGATCAAGCGCTACTTCCGTGACAACGTCCGCACCATGCACGTCCCGCGCCGGCTCCAGGAGCTCTGGGTCCAGGTCAGCGGTGCGATGGAGGAGCTGACGGTGATGCACGGCCGGGCCCCCAAGGTGCCCGAGATCGCCGCCAGCCTGCGCATCCCGGAGGAGGACGTCCGGGCCTGCCTGGACGCCGGCAGGGCGTACAACGCGGCCTCCCTGGAGGCGGCCCAGGAGCACGAGGGCGGCCTCGCCCTGCTGGACCGGCTCGGCTACGAGGACTCGGCGCTGGCCGACGTCGAGCACCGGGACATGGTCCGCCACCTGCTGGTCCAGCTGCCGGAGCGGGAGCGTCGGATCGTCATGCTGCGGTTCTTCGCCAACCTGACGCAGTCGCAGATCAGCACCGAGCTGGGGATGTCGCAGATGCACGTCTCGCGCCTGCTCTCGCGGATCCTGACCAGGCTTCGGACCGGCAATTCCTGGGAAGACTGACCGTCACAATCCCGGACAGAACATCGTGAACCGGTAGGCCCGGACGGGATTGCTGCGCGTTACCACCACGTGACGTCTTGCGACCTTCGGGTTTGCCGGGGACTGTGTTCCGGTATGCAGGGGGAGGGCGTCCTCGGGAACCACCGCGCGACGGAATCCGTTCAACTGTCAGTCACAAGGGGGTGGGTGCATGTCCGGAGACCTGGGCACTGCGGAGATCCACGCTGGTCAGGCCCATGGCACCGCGGTCGCCGTCGACCGGATCCCGCTCCAGCGGGGCCCGGACGCACCGTCCGTCGCCGAGATCGGCCCCGCGGCCGCCGCGGAGGCGGTCGCCACGGCCGCACCGCAGGCGCCGCCGAGCTCCGGGCTGGACACCCGGACGCTCTCGCGCTCGCTCTTCCTGCGGCTCGCCGCCCTGGAGGCCGGCAGCGAGGAGCACACCTACGTCCGTGACACCCTGATCGAGCTCAACCTGCCGCTGGTCCGGTACGCCTCCGCGCGTTTCCGCAGCCGCAACGAGCCGATGGAGGACATCGTCCAGGTCGGCACGATCGGTCTGATCAAGGCGATCGACCGGTTCGACCCGGAGCGCGGGGTGGAGTTCCCCACCTTCGCGATGCCGACCGTGGTCGGCGAGATCAAGCGCTTCTTCCGGGACACCAGCTGGTCGGTCCGGGTGCCGCGGCGGCTGCAGGAGCTGCGGCTGGCGCTCACCAAGGCCGGCGACGACCTGTCCCAGAAGCTGGACCGCTCCCCCACCGTCGCCGAGCTGGCCGCCTGCCTCGGCGTCAGCGAGGAGGACGTGGTCGAGGGCCTCGCGGTGGGCAACGCCTACACCGCCAGCTCCCTGGACTCCAGCCCCGGCGAGGAGGACGGCGACGGCCCGCTGGCCGAGCGGCTCGGCTACGAGGACCTCGCACTGGAGGGCGTGGAGTACCGCGAGTCGCTGAAGCCGCTGCTGGCCAAGCTGCCGCCGCGCGAGCGCCGGATCATCATGCTGCGGTTCTTCGGCAACCTCACCCAGTCGCAGATCGGCGAGGAGATCGGCATCTCCCAGATGCACGTCTCCCGGCTGCTGACCAAGACCCTCACGCAGCTGCGCGAGGGCCTGATCAGCGAGGGGTGAACCGGGGCCCGGCGCCCCTCGGGGCGGGCCGGGTCGGGGACGGGGCCGGGGCGGGTCAGGGCGCGAGCAGGTTGGCCCGCAGACCCGCCAGCACGGCGTCGTCCAGCCCCAGGCCGTCCTGCCAGAACGCCTCGAAGTCGGCCCAGCCGGCCGCGACCTCCTCGAAGGCCGCCTCCAGGTAGCAGCGCTCCGCCCGGAACACCGGGAGCAGCAGCTCCGGCTCCTGCATCAGTCCGCGGGTGCCGAAGCTGTCCACGATGTTCTCGACGATCTCGGCGGAGCGCTCGTTGGTGAGCAGGTAGTCGGCGAAGACGGTCTCGCGGTCCACCCCGAGGGCGGTGAGCAGCAGGGCCGCCGTCCACCCGGTGCGGTCCTTGCCGGCCGAGCAGTGGAACAGCAGCGGCGCCCCGTCCGGCGCGGCCAGCAGGCGCAGCACGGTGGCGAACCGCTCGCGGGCCACCCGGTCGGTCACGAACCACCGGTAGAGGCCGGTCATCATCGCGGCGGCCCGGCCGTCACCGAGCAGGGCGCGCTGCTTCTCGGGGCTGCGGTCGGCCAGGGCGTCGCGCAGCGCGACGTAGATGTCGAAGTCGGCGGCGAAGACCGGCAGGTGGTGCAGGGTCACGCCGTCCGGGGTGGTGCGCTCGACGATGATCGGCGCGGCGGACAGCTCGGCGGCCGCGATCTCGGCGACCGGCAGGCCGCGGACGCGGTCGGGGCCCGCCTCGCGGACCTCGTCGAGGCTGCGCAGGTCGACCACCTGGCGCAGGCCGAGCGCGCCGAGCAGGTCGAGGTCCTCGTCGGTGAGGCGGTTGAGGCCGTCACTGCGCAGCGCGACACCGGGCCGCAGCACCTGCCCGCCGGCCGTCCGGTAGCCGCCGAGATCCCGAGCGTTGACGGCCCCGCGCAGGCCGAGGCTCCGAGCCTGCTGGAGGACCTGCGAGACGGCTTCCGGGGCGGCCTTGCGGAAGTCCTCCGCCGACGTCCGCGCGGCTTTCCGGGTGGCCCCGATTGCGGCGGTCTCGGTCTGCTGCTCGGTCACGCGGTGGCCTCCATTGGATATTCGGACCGTGCCGTGGCACAACCCGACGGGATATTGCATGAACCTGCCCGACGGAACAGGGGATGTGCAAGAGTGTCATGCGCAACGCCGCCAGTGTAGGGCTCGGCATACCTGCCACAGCCGCACGGTCGGTGACCAGCGGTAACGCTCAGGCGCGGTTTTTAATTCTCAATTCATTATTTGCGCAACAGGTGCTCTTCCGGTCACAATCAGCGCCTTCATGGCATCGCCATGAACGTTGGTAACAGATTCGCTGCACTCCTGCCCATTTGGTCCCAATCGGTGCGGAGTCTCCACCAGGATGGGCGCCGGGCAGCCTGCTGCCCGCGAACAGCGACCGGGCAGGCGAGCGCCGAGCAGCGAAGCGCCCTGCCCAGGGGAGGAACACACATGGGTCGAGCGACCCGAAGAGTTGCCGCCTGCGCGGCAGCAGTCCTGCTGGCCGGTGGCCTGCAGTCGTCCCTCGCACACGGCGCCACCACGGCCCCCAGGATCGACCTCACGGTCCTGGTGATCAGTGACGGCGGCCCCGCCTCGGCGGCCATCGCCGCCGAGCTGAAGAGCCAGGGCACCCCGTACAAGCTGGTCGACCTCAACGACGCCGGACGCCCGGTAATCAATGCGGCCTTCCTCAGCGACAACCTCAACGGGCAGCCGCGCGGCAAGTACCAGGGCATCGTGCTGCCCAACGACAACCCGTTCGAGGCCGGCTCCGCCGAGATGGCGGCGATCGCCGCCTACGAGGCCGCGTTCGGCGTGCGACAGGTCGACGCGTACACCTACGCCAGGCCGGAGGTCGGCCTGAACTACGCCGCCGACCCCGGCTACATGGGCAGCCTCGACGGTTTCCAGGGCCAGGTCTCCGCGGCCGGGCTCGCGGGCCCGTTCGGCTACCTCAAGGGCAGCGTCCCGTTCGAGGACAACGACCCGGCGATCGGCGAGAGCTACGGCTTCCTCGCCACCCCGCTCAGCACCCTGCCGGCCGGTGCGAGCTTCACCCCGCTGGTCGAGACGACCATCCCGGGCACCAGCACCAAGGGCTCGCTGGTCGGCGAGTACACCCACGACGGCCGCAAGGAACTGGTCGTCACCTTCGTCTACAACCAGTACCAGCAGCAGTACCGGCTGCTGGCGCGCGGCATAGTCGACTGGATAACCCAGGGCGTCCACCTCGGCTACGACCGCAACTACTTCGCGGCCCACGTGGACGACGTCTTCCTGGCGGACGACCGCTGGGACACCGTGCTGAAGTGCACCCCCGGTGACGTCACCTGCCCGCCCGGCACCCCCGAGACGGCCAACCCGATCCGGATGACGCCCGCGGACGCGCAGTACGCCAAGCAGTGGCAGACCGCCAACAACTTCACCATGGACATGGTGTTCAACGGCGGCGGCAGCGAGGACTGGAAGGCCGACCACTCCACCACCACCGACCCGGTGGTGGACCAGATGGTCGCCGACCAGGCCAGCTACCGCTGGATCAACCACACCTACACCCACCCGTACCTGGGCTGTCTGCAGGACGTCTCGGTGGTGCCGTGGAAGTGCAACAAGGACGGCGCCGGCAACACCGTCTGGGTCGACCAGGCCACCATCACGTCCCAGATCAAGAACAACATCGACTGGGCCGCGGCGCGCAACCTGCACATCGACAAGACCGAGCTGGTCACCGGGGAGCACTCCGGTCTGCTGACCGCCCCGCAGGAGACCAGCGACAACCCGTACCTGGCCCCCTCGCTGGTCACCAACGGGGTCAAGTGGACGGCCAGCGACGCCTCCCGCGAGTCCGCCCAGCGGGCCGTCGGCTCGTCCGTGCTGACCGTGCCGCGCTACCCGATGAACGTCTTCTACAACGCCGGCACGGCGAAGGAGGAGACGGACGAGTACAACTGGATCTACACCGGCGTGGCCAACGGTGGCAGCGGGGTCTGCGAGAACAACGCCAACTCCACCTGCCTGCCGGCGCCGCTGGACGTCAACACCGGCTACCAGTCGTACATCGTGCCGCTGGAGGCCCGGATCGACCTCGGCCACGTGCTGGGCAACGACCCGCGACCGCACTTCATCCACCAGTCGAACCTGTCCGAGGACCGGATCGTCTACCCGGTGCTGGAGAAGGTCCTCTCCACCTACCGCGCGCTGCACGCCGACAACGCACCGATCGTGAACCTGGCGCAGAAGGACATCGGCGCCGAGTTCCAGCGCCGCGCGGCCTGGAACACCGCCCTCGCCAACGGCCAGGTCAGCGCCTACCGGGTCGGCGACACCGTCACGGTGAACGCCCCGGCCGGCGTCCAGGTCCAGGCCACCATGCCGACCGGCACCACGCAGAAGCTCGCGATCGGCTCGACCGCGTTCGGCACCGCGTACGCCGGTACGCTGTCCGGCTGGGTGAAGCCCGGCGCGCTGCAGAGCAGCGTCCAGCTCAAGCTGTCCGCAGCGGTCACCCCGGCGGCTCCGGCCGCCGCGCCGAACACCGCCAAGACGCTGACCGCCCCGGCCCCGGCCGACAAGAAGGTCGTGCCCCAGGGCACCGCCGACGCCGTCCCCGCCGGCCCGAGCGACACCGCCCGGACCGACGCCCCGACGCTGGTCCCCGGCAGCGGGGTCCCGGTACCGGGCAAGGACATCGCGGCCGGCAAGGGCAGCACCAAGGGCACCGCCAAGAGCGGCACCCAGAACGGCAAGGCCTCCGGGGGGAAGGCCGACCCGACCAAGAAGACCGCCGGCCAGTCCGGCACCCGCTAACAGGTGACACCGGTGGTGGGGCGGGCGACGGCCCGCCCCACCACCGGCCACCGGGCCCGGCCGTCCAGGCCGGGCGCTTGACGCAAGAACAGGAGGGGGGACAGGAATGCGCGTCACCCTGCTCACCGAGGGGACGTACCCGCACCAGCACGGAGGCGTGAGCGTCTGGTGCGACCAGCTCGTCCAGGGCATGCCGGACGTCGACTTCGACGTCATCGCCGTCACCGGCACCGGCCACGAACCGCTGGCCTGGGAGCTGCCCGCCAACGTACGGTCCGTCACGACCGCACCGCTCTGGGGCCCCGCCGCCGACGGCAGAGCGCCCCGCGGCCGCGAGATGCGCCGCTTCCTCAACGCGTACGAGCGCTTCCTGCACTCCATTCTGGACCCCGTCTACACCACCCACTTCGGCACCGAGCTGTACGGCTTCGCCGACCTCGCCCGGCGCGGGCTGCTCAGCCCGGCGCTGCGCAGCGAGCGCGCCCTGCGCACCCTCCAGCACGTCTGGACCCGCGACTACCTCTCCACCGCCGTCTCCCGGCCCACCCTGCACGACGCGCTCAACGCCACCGACCTGCTGGAGCACGCGCTGCGCCCGCTGTCGGTCGAGCCGCCCCAGGACGGCGTCGCGCACGCCGCGAGCGGCGGCCTCGCCACCCTCCCGGGGCTGATCGCCTCGCAGCAGTACGGCGTACCGTTTCTCCTCACCGAACACGGCATCTACCTGCGCGAGCGCTACCTCGGGTACCGCACCGGCCCCTACCGCTGGCCGGTCAAGGCGCTGCTGCTGGGCTTCTACCGGATGCTCGCCGAGGAGAGCTACCGGCGGGCCGCGCTGGTCACCCCCGGCAACCGGTACAACCGGCGCTGGGAGGAGCGCGGCGGCACGCCGTCCGCGCACATCCGGACCGTCTACAACGGCGTGGACCCGGCGGCCTTCCCGCCCGCCGGGCCGGAACCCGAGACGCCCACCCTCAGCTGGGCCGGCCGGGTCGACCCGATCAAGGACCTGGAGACGCTGATCCGCGCCTTCGGGATCGTGCGGAACGAGATACCCGACGCACGGCTGCGGCTGTTCGGCGGCACGCCCAAGGGCGGCGAGGCCTACCGTGACCGCTGCATAGCCCTGGCCGCCGAGCTCGGCATCGCCGACGCGGTGGCCTTCGAAGGCCGCGTCGCGGACATCACCGACGCGTACGCGGCGGGGAACGTGGTGATGCTCTCCAGCATCAGCGAGGGCTTCCCGTTCACCCTGATCGAGGCGATGTCCTGCGGCCGCTCCACCGTCTCGACCGACGTGGGCGGCGTACGCGAGGCCGTCGGCGACACCGGTCTGGTCGTCCCTCCGCGCGAACCCGAACCGATGGCCGCCGCCGCCGTCGAGCTGCTGCGGGACCCGGAGCGCCGGGCCCGGCTCGGCGAGCAGGCCCGGCTGCGGGTGATCGAGCAGTTCACGCTCCGCCAGAACATCGACGGCTTCCGCGGCATCTACACCGAGCTGCTGGGCACCTCCCGCTGGCTGCCGAACGGCGTGGTCGCCGTCGCCGACGGCGCCCCCGAGGCCGACTGGGACGAACCCGTCGCCGACGGCGCCCCCGGACCGGGCTGGGACCAGCCGGTAGCGGCCGCCGAGTGCAGCGAGGTGGGCGCATGAGCGGCCCGCTCCGCCTGGTGCCCGACGAGGCCGGCCCCGAGTGGGCCGAGCAGACCGTCCAGCTGCGCACCCTCCCGAGGGGGCGCCGCCGGCCCGTGCTGCCCGCGCAGCGGACCGAGCCCGAGGAGCAGTTGGACCTCTCCCCGGACCCGCTGGACGAGCTCGCCGAGCGGCTCGCCGACGTCTGCGCCGACGCCGTCCACCCCTACGAGATCGCGGCCTTCCTGGAGTCCGACGGCCTCTCCGACGAGCAGGCCGGGCTGCTGTACGGCCGCCCCGACGCGTTCACCGTCGCCGAGGAGCTGTTCGAGAAGGTCGAGCGCCGCTACCCGGGCCCGAGCTCCGAGTTCGCCAACCCCTGGCGGGCCGATCCCTGGCGCTGCGTCGTACGCGGCCTGGTGTTCGCCCTGCCCGGCCTCGGCTACCTGCTCGGCGCCAACCTGTTCGCGGCCACCCGGATGCGCTTCGGCCTGCCCTCCGGGATGCTCGCGCTCTCCGTCGCCACCCTGGTCAGCTGGTCCTGGAACCAGGCGCTGGCGCACCGCTCGTACGCCTGGCTGGGCCGTGGCCGGCGCCGCGCGGCCGGGATCTGCCTGGCCGTCGGCGCACCGCTGGGCGCGCTGGTCGCGGCCACCGCCGGGTACGTGATCGGCGGCCCGCTCGGTGCGCTCTGCTTCGCCGCCGGGCAGTCCGGCTACCTGGCGGCGGCCACCGTCCTGCTGGTGCTCGGGCGGGAGAAGTTCCTGCTGGTCGCCCTGGCACCGTCCGCGGTCGGGGCGGGCGTGGTGCTGGCCGTGGACGTGCCGCAACTCGTCCGGACGGTCGTGCTGCTGGCCTCGCTCGGGCTGGCGGTGGGGCTGGCCGCCCGGGAGATCCTCCGCTGCCTGCGCAGCGAGCAGGACGCCACCGTGCTGAAGCTGCCGCTGCGCCAGGAGGTGCCGCACCTGCTGTTCGGCCTGGCGGTCGGCACCCTCACGATGATCGCCGGTCTCGGCACCACCGTGCACCAGGCGGTCCGCACCGGCGCCGCCGAAGGCGCATCGGCCAGCCCGACGGGGCCGGCCATGATCGCGCTGACGCTCAGCCTCGGCCTCGCCGAGTGGCTGCTCTTCCGCTACCGGGCGATGGCGGTGGCCGGGCTGCGGATCAGCCACACCCCCGCCGCGTTCGCCCGTCGCACCGGCGGGGTGCTGCTCGGCTGCCTGTTCATCTACCTCACCACCGTGGCCGCGCTGGACGCCGCCGCCACCGTGCTCTGGCCCGGCGCCCCGGCGCTCGGGGTCCCGGAGCTCGGCGCGCTGCTGCTGCTCGGCGGCTCACTCTGGCTGGCGCTGCTGCTGAACGCCTTCGGGTTCAGCTGGAGCACCGCCCTGATCTGTCTGGCAGCCGCGGGCGCCGAGTGCGCCGGGCTGCTGACCGGTGTGGACCCGACCGTCCTGCAGCTGATCGGCTGCGGGGCCGCGGCCGCCGTCCTCACCGCCGTCGCCGGGCCCGTGCTCGGCCGCACCACCAAGCACCGCTGAACCACCAGCGCTGGGTCACCACAGTTCCGCACCCAGCCGTCCTCACCCGTACAAAGAGCAGAAAGCGATTCACCGGATGAGCAACGTCGCCGTCACCGGAGCCGAAGGCTTCATCGGCTCCCACCTCGTCGAGACCCTGGTCGCGGACGGCCACCAGGTCCGCGCGATGGTGCAGTACAACTCCTTCTCCTCCTTCGGCTGGCTGGAGACCCTCCCCAAGGAGGTGCTGGACTCCGTCGAGATCGTCCTCGGAGACGTCCGGGACCCGGGCTCCGTCATCGACCTGATCAAGGGCACCGAGGCGGTGTACCACCTGGCCGCCCTGATCGCGATCCCGTACTCCTACCGGGCTCCGCACTCCTACGTCGACACCAACGTCACCGGCACCCTCAACGTGCTGGAGGCCGTGCGCCACTTCCACATCCCCCGCCTGGTGCACACCTCCACCAGCGAGACCTACGGCACCGCGCAGACCGTGCCGATCACCGAGGACCACCCGATCAACACCCAGTCCCCGTACGCCGCCTCCAAGGCCGGCGGGGACCGGCTGGCCGACAGCTACTACGCCAGCTTCGACACCCCGGTCGTCACGCTGCGCCCGTTCAACACCTTCGGCCCGCGCCAGTCGATGCGCGCCGTCATCCCGACCGTGATCGCCCAGCTGGCCGCCGGCGAGCGCGAGATCACCCTCGGCGACCTGCGCCCGACCCGTGACTTCACCTTCGTGAAGGACACCGCCAACGCCTTCCGCACGGTCGGCACCGCCGCCGCGGAGACCGTGGTCGGCAAGACCTTCAACGCCGGCACCGGCGGCGAGATCTCGGTCGGCGACCTGGTCACCCTGATCGGCAAGCTGATGGGCGTGGACGTCACGGTGAAGGAGGACGAGCAGCGCATCCGTCCGGCCAACTCCGAGGTGATGCGCCTGGTCGCCGACGCCACCAAGCTGCGCACCGCCACCGGCTGGGCCCCGGAGTTCTCCCTGGAGCAGGGCCTGGAGCAGACCATCGAGTTCTTCCGCGACCCCGCCAACCTGGCGCGCTACAAGACCGACATCTACAACGTCTGACCTGCCGCACCTCACTGGCAGCACCGACACCCAAAGGCTCCTGTCGCACCATTCTTCCGTGGGGGAAACACCATGCACGCAGTGATCCTGGCCGGTGGTAAGGGCGTACGCCTTCGTCCGTACACCACCGCGCTCCCCAAGCCGCTCGTCCCGATCGGCGACCAGCACGCGATCCTGGAGATCGTGATGCGCCAGCTCGCCGCCGCGGGCTTCACGACCGTCACCCTGGCCATCGGCCATCTCGGCCACATCATCCGCGCCTACGTCGGCAACGGCTCCCAGTGGGGGCTGCGGGTCGGCTACGCCGTCGAGGACAGCCCGCTCGGCACCATGGGCCCGCTGCTCACCATGCAGGACCGGCTGCCCGAGCACTTCCTGGTGATGAACGGCGACATCCTCACCGACCTGGACTTCGCCGGGGTGCTCAAGCACCACGAGGCGTCCGGGGCGCCGCTCACCATCGCCACCTACGCCCGCCAGGTCAAGATCGACTTCGGTGTGCTGACCACCGAGTCCGGCTCCATCACCGGCTTCCAGGAGAAGCCGACCATCGACTACCGGGTCTCGATGGGCGTCTACGGCGTGTCCCGCTCGGCGCTCGCCGCGTACACCCCCGGCCTGCCGCTGGGCTTCGACGAGCTGGTGCTCGACCTGCTCGCCGCGCAGACCCCGCCGGCCGCCTACGAGTTCGGCGGCTACTGGCTGGACATCGGCCGCCCGGACGACTACGACCGGGCCAACGCCGAGTTCGCGCTCAACCGCTCGCTGCTGCTCCCGGGCGGGCCGGCCGAGGGCCTGTACGCCGTGCCGGACGAACCGGAGCTGCCGATCCCGGCCGCCCGCACCGCGCCGGACGCCGCCGACGGGCAGCCGACGGCCTCCGCCGCGACCGGCCCCGAGAACGACGGACGGGCCGCGTGAGAATCCTGCTGCTCGGCGTGGACGGCTTCCTCGGCCGGCACGCCGCCACCGTCCTGCGGTCACTGCACGGAGCCACCGTGCTGACCGCCGGGCGGCGGCCCGACCACGACCTGCACCTGGACCTGGCCACCGCACAGGCCGGCCCGCTCGGCGAGGAACTGGCCGCGATCGCCCCCGACGCGGTGGTGAACTTCGCCGGCGCGGTCTCCGGCAGCGCGGTCACCCTCGCCGAGGTCAACGCGCGCGGCCCGGCCGTGCTCTGCGAGGCCCTGGGGCTGGGCGCACCGAAGGCCCGGCTGGTGCACATCGGCTCGGCCGGCGAGTACGGCGTCTGCGCCCCCGGCAGCTCCCTCGCCGAGGACGCCGACGCCCGCCCGGTCGGCGTCTACGGCGCCACCAAGCTGGCCGGCTCCCTCGCGGTGGTCGGCTCGCCGCTGGACGCCGTGGTGCTGCGGGTGTTCAACCCGGTCGGCCCGGGCGCACCGGCCGGCTCGCTGCCCGGCCGGCTCGCCGCCGAGCTGCGCCGGGCGGTCCCGGACGGCGCCGACGGCGTGGTGAAGGTCGGGGACCTCTCGGCCCACCGCGACTTCGTCGACGCCCGGGACATCGCCCGGGCGGTCGGCCTGGCCGTCGGCGCCGAGCGCCCGCTGCCGCGGGTTCTCAACCTCGCCTCCGGGCGGGCCGAGCCGGTCCGGGCGATCGCGGACGGCCTGGCCGCCGCGGCCGGCTTCACCGGCCGGATCGACGAGAGCGGTGCCGGCTCCGAGCGCTCGGCCGCCGTCTCCTGGCAGCAGGCCGACGTCTCGGCCGCCGCCCGGGAGCTCGGCTGGCACCCGGAGACCGCCCTCGCCGACACCCTGCGCGACCTCTGGCTCAGCACCGATCCCCTGGTCACCGCATGACCGGCGCGAGCCGGTTCGACGGCCGCCTGCTGGTGCCGCTGTACGTCCACCCCGCGGTGGACCCGGCGGCCTGGCAGGCGGTCGCCGCCGCCGACCCAGGCCGGATCGCCGCCGTCGTGCTGAACCTGGCCGACGGCCCCGGCGACACCCCCGACAACGTCTTCGCCGAGGCCGCCGACGAGCTGCGCAAGGCCGGCCTCCCGCTGCTCGGCTACGCCGACACCGACTACGGCCGCCGACCCCATGCGGCTGTCGTCGAAGACATCTTGACGTACCGTCAGCGACACGGCATCACCGGCGTCTACCTCGACCAGGTCGCCACCCACCCGGGCGCACTGGCGCACTACCGGCGCCTGGCCACCGCGGCCCGCGCCGCCGGCTGCGCCACCGTGGTGTTCGGTCACGGCGACCACCCCGATCCCGGCTACGCCGAGGTCGGCCTCGCCGACCTGCTGGTCACCTTCGAGGGCGACTGGGAGACCTACCGCGCGATGACCCTGCCGCTCTGGACCGGCCGGCACGCCGCCGCCCGCTTCTGCCACCTGGTGTACGACGTGCCGGCCGGGGAGGCCGGGGAGGCCGCCGCGCTGATCGCCGCCCGCCGGGCCGGCGTCGGCTGCGCCGTCCCGGGCACCGGGGAGAACCCCTGGAGCACCCTGCCGCACGCCCTGAGCGTCACCGAACCGACCTGACCCCACCCGGAGTTCGAGTACCGTGACCCGTCGCACCCGGCCCCTGTGGGCCGCCCTCGCCCTGACCACCGCCCTGGCACTGACCTCGTGCAGCGGCTCGGGCTCGGAGGACGAGGAGGATCCCTCGGCCGACGCCACCGCCGCCCAGCCGCCCGCGGCCACCGCCGCACCCGTCCCGGGCACCCCGTCCGCACCCTCGACGAGCGGCCCCGGCACGCCGAGCACCCCGGCGACCCCGAGCGACCCCGGGACTCCCGGCACGCCCTCCGCGCCCGGGACACCCGGCACCGCACCGCAGCCCGCCGGCTCCCGCTGGCAACCCGCCCCCGGCCTCGCCTGGCAGTGGCAACTCGGCGGCGGCGTCGACCAGTCGGTGGACGTCCCGGTCTACGACGTCGACGGCTTCGAGACCGACGCCTCCGTGGTCGCCGCCCTGCACGCCAAGGGCCGGAAGGTGATCTGCTACATCAACGCCGGCTCCTGGGAGGACTTCCGCCCCGACTCCGCCGCCTTCACCAAGGCCCTCCAGGGCTCCGGCAACGGCTGGAAGGGCGAGAAGTGGTTCGACATCCGCAAGCTCGACCAGCTGAAGCCCCTGATGGCCGCCCGCTTCGACATGTGCCGCAGCAAGGGCTTCGACGCCGTCGAGCCCGACACCATCGAGGCCTACAACCAGAACAGCGGCTTCCCGCTGACGGCGGAGGACCAGCTGCGGTACAACCGCATGCTGGCCTCGCTCGCCCATGAGCGCGGCCTGGCGATCGGCCTGAAGAACGACCTGGACCAGATCCCCGCCCTGCTGGGCGACTTCGACTTCGCCGTGAACGAGGAGTGCGCGCAGTTCGACGAGTGCGCCCGGCTCTCGCCCTTCATTCAGGCGGGCAAGGCGGTCTTCCATGTCGAGTACAAGCTCGGCACGGAGAAGTTCTGCGCCCGGACCAAGCCGCTGGGCTTCAGCTCGATGCAGAAGAAGCTGGAACTGGACGCCTGGCGGAAGCCCTGCTGAGGCCCCGTCGGGGCAGCAGGGCGTACCGGTCCGCCAGGCGCTCCGTCCGGAAGGGTTACTTGACCGCGAGCCAGATGACGGCGCCCACCACGACCAGCGCGACGACGGCGATGACCGCGATCAGGCCGGTCCGGCTGCCGCCGCTGCTGCTGCCGTAGGTGGAGACGGAGCCCGGCGCCTGGGGTGCCGGGGTCTCGTCGACGAACGCCCGGAACATCTGGGTGCTGCCGGCGGGGTCGTAGTCGTTGTCAGCCATGGCACGGACTCTAACGAATCCGCCGACCCCGCCGACACCCCGGACCCTCCTCCGGCGCTCCCCGCCCACCGGGCGCGACGCCCCGGCCCGGGGAGTGCGACAAGCTCGTGAAGTCCGTCCCGACCGTGGAATGCCCGCCCGGGTGATCCGGTTGACTCGGGTCATGACCGGAATCCACAGTGACGCCCCCGGCCGGGTCCAGCTCGGCACCTCCGACCTCGCCGTGCATCCGCTCTCCCTGGGCGGCAACGTCTTCGGCTGGACGGCCGACGAGGAGCAGTCCTTCGCCGTCCTCGACGCGTACGCGGCCGCCGGCGGCAACTTCGTCGACACCGCCGACACCTACTCCTCCTGGGTGCCCGGCAACGCCGGCGGCGAGTCCGAGAGCATCATCGGCGACTGGCTGCGCAGCCGGCGCAACCGCGACGACATCGTGATCGCCACCAAGGTCGGCCTGCACCCCGAGGCGCGCGGCCTGCGCGCGGCCACGATCAAGTCCTCGGCCGAGGGCTCCCTGCGCCGCCTCGGCGTCGACCACATCGACCTCTACTACACCCACCAGGACGACGACACCCCGGTGGAGGAGTTCATCACCGCGCTGGACGAGCTGGTGAAGGAGGGCAAGGTCCGCGCGATCGCCGCCTCCAACATCGGCGCCGAGCGGCTCGCCGAGGCGCTGGCGTTCTCCGAGCGCGAGGGCCTGGCCAAGTACGTCGCCGTCCAGCCGCACTACAACCTGGTCTCCCGGGCCACCTTCGAGGGCCCGCTGGCCGACGTGGTCGCCGAGCACGGCCTGGCCACCGTGCCCTACTACGCCCTCGCCTCCGGCTTCCTGACCGGCAAGTACCGCCTCGGCGGCGCCGACGTGGCCAGCGCCCGGTCCGACGGCGCTTCCCGCTACCTGGCCGACCCGCGCGGCCCCAAGGTGCTGGAGGCGCTGGACACGGTCGCCGCCGAGCACGGCGCCGAGCTCGCCACCGTCGCCCTGGCCTGGCTGGGCAGCCGCCCGACGGTCGCCGCCCCGATCGCCAGCGCCCGCCGTGTCGAGCAGCTCCCCCCGCTGCTGGCCGCCGCCTCGCTGCGCCTCGCGCCGGAGCAGCTCGCCCTGCTGGACAGCGCCTCGTCCTGACCTCGGCGCGGCGGCCCTCCGACGGATTCGATCCGCCGGGGGCCGCCGCGTCGGACGCACCGTTACGGGCGCCCGAAATGGGTGGGGTAGAAGCCGCTGCTGAGGGTGGACACCCGCACCGCCTTCCCCGGTCGGGGGGCCTCGACGAAGGTGCCGCCGCCGAGGTAGATCCCCACGTGGTGGATGCCGGAGGCCCGGCCGCTGTCCGACCAGAACAGCAGGTCACCGCGGCGCAGCTGCCCTGCGGTGATGGGGGTGGTGGCCGCGTACTGGTCGTCCGCCACCCGCGGCAGGCTGATCCCGCTGCGCCGGAAGGCCTGCTGGACCAGCCCCGAGCAGTCGTAGCCCGACGGGCCGTTGCCGCCCCAGACGTACGGCTTGCCGAGTTGGGCGAGCGCGTAGTCGATCGCCGCCCGGGTGCTGCGGGAGGCGGGCGCGCTGTCGGGGTCCGGCCGGGTGGCGGGCTGGGCGGGCGCGGGGGCCGCCCCATCGCCGGACCGGCCGGTGCGGCTGAGGTAGACGTCGTAGTGGCTGGTGTACCGCCACTCGCCGCCGCCGTTCTTGAACCAGTACCTGGAGCCGTCCCAGCCCTGCCGCATCCCCGAGGACGGAGCGGCCGCGGACGTCGTCGGGGCCGTGGCCGAGCCGTTGGAGACGGTGGACCCGCCGGATGTGCCCGCGGACCCTCCGGTCTTGCCGGTGCGGGCGGCGTAGACGCCGTAGTGGGCGGTCCAGCGCCACCCGCCGTTCGCGTCCTTGAACCAGTACTTCGAGCCGTCCCAGCCCTGCTTGCCGGGTGCGGCGTACGCGGATCCGGCGCCGGCCGTCAGACCGACCACGCCGGCTCCCGCCAGCACCGTGGTGGCCAGGCAGGTGTTTCGCACGGCCCGGTGTATTCGCCGGCCGCCGGACGCCCCGGCCGCCGGGCGGGCGGTGCCCGGCCGGGCCGCGCAGTTCGGGCAGCCGCAGCCCGCCATGGCGGGGATGCTGCCGAGGCTCTCCTCGAAACCGATCAGCGCGGCCTCGGCGTCGAAGTCGGCGAACTCCGCCTCGAAATCGGCCTCGAAATCGGCCTCCGGGCCGGTGGCTATCCTCATGCCGGTCGTCCTTCCTTCCGCCCGGCCCGGGCGGCCGGGGACGGTACCGAGGCGGCCACTCCGGCCGGTGCGACGAAGGCGACCAGCAGGTGCTCCATCAGCGCGCTGCGGGCGGCCTCGTCCAGTTCGTGCGCGGTCGCGCGCTCCAGCCGGCGGACGGCGAGCGCCGCCGCCTCCACCGCGTCGTCGACCAGCACCGTGCGCAGGCCCGCGTCCAGGTCCGCCAGCCGGCGGCGGCGCATCGACTCGGCGACCTCGGGCGCGTAGTCCAGCGCCAGCGGCTGCACCGAGTAGACCTCCAGGCCGGCCGGGGCGACCTCGGCGGCCAGCGACCGGGTCAGCTCGTCGGCGAACCACTGGCCGTCGCGCAGCGCGGGACCGGGCGCCGCGTTGCTGTCGCACGGCAGCATGGACGCGGTACGGGTCAGCACCGCCTGCACCTGCTCGCGCAGGTAGTCCTCGTGGTCCTCGATCGCCAGCAGCGCCCGGGCGGTGTCCTTGACCCGCCAGACGATCAGCAGCCGGACGACGATCGGCGTGCCGGTCCGGTCGACCACCTTGACCGGCTCGCTGCGCCAGTGGCGCAGCCGGACATCCACCCGGCGCCGGCGCAGCAGCGGATTGACCCAGACCAGACCGGTGCGCCGGACGGTCCCGCGGTAGCGGCCCCAGCGGCTGAGCACCCGGGTCTCGCCGCCCGCGTTGGCCAGCAGCCCGGCCAGCGAGAGGACGATCAGCAGCCCCGCCGCGGTGACCGCGGCGACGGGCCCCGCCTCCACCACCGCCCCGCCACCGGCCCGGGCCGCGGCGGTGCGCAGGTCGGGCAGCGCATCCCAGTGCGGGATGACGCCGTCGCTCAGCAGGACCAGCAGGACGGCGGCCAGGCCGACCAGCAGCGCCAGCAGGGCGGTCCAGCCGGGCAGCGCGGTGGCGCCGTGCTCGCGCAGCGCCTGGTCGGCGCGCGGGGGCCGGCGGGAGGTGGTCGCGGTGATCGCGCCGGCCGGGGTGACCTCCGGAAGCTCCACCGCCTCCGGGGCCGCCGTCTCCAGCGGGTCACGCAGGTCGACCGGCGTGACCGCCGGGCCGGGGACCGTCGCCGACTGCGCGGTCGCCGGGCCGTTGTCGACCGGCTTACCGGTCTTGGCCGCCCTCACCAGCGGGCTGGAGCCGGAGGCGAAACGTTCCGGCAGGGCCGGGGCCAACGCCTTGGGAAGATTGTCGGGTCGCTGCGAAGAATCGCGGGTGACGTCCATGCACGGATCCTCAGGTTCAGTGTGTCGCGCAACGGGCGGCCCGGATCTGACGGGCAGTGCCAGAGTCAGGCTAAGTTCATACGTCATCAAATGCGACATTTGCGATAGAGCGTGTCGACATTTGTTGACGAATCATCCGAAGCCGATATGACGCGCAGGCACATGAGCGGATGGTCGGAGTTGTTCAGCGCCGCCGAGCACCGGGACCGCGAGCGAAGACCCGACGGGTGATCAGGCCGATCCCGGCGAGCAGCAGCAGGAGACCGGCGAGACCTCCGCGCCAGGCCTCGGACCGGGAGCGGTCGGAGGCCGGCTGCGCCCGCGCCGCCTCGACCCCGGTGGCGGGCTCGACGGACGACCCGGCCGGGGGCGCTGCCAGCGCCCGGGAGGACTCGGCCAAGACCTGACCGCCGCCGGCCGGCTGCGCCGCCCCGGCGGTCGCAGTGGCGGTGGCGGCGCCTGTGGTGGGTGGGACGGTCGGGGTGGACAGGACGGTCGCACCGGCGGCCGACGCAGCGGCGCTCGGGCTCGCGCTCGCGCTGACGCTCGGGCTGGGGCTCGGGCTGGGGCTCGGGCTGCCGCTCGCGCCGGGGCCGACGCTCGGGTTCGCCGTGGCCGAGGACGTCGGCGAGGCGACCGGTGCGGCGGCCGGCGGGACGACGATCGGCAGCAGCCCGGGCGGGACGGGCCCCAGGGCGGGCTCCGGGCCGGACCCGACGGCGGGGGTGGCAGGGACGGACGGAACGGACGGCGCCGGCGGGGCCGGCACCGAGGGCGACACCGTCGGCACCGGCACGGCAGGGGTCGTCGCCGTCGGTCCGCCGGTCGGCGGTGTGGTGACAGGTGCGGACGGAGCGGGAACCGGCGCCGGCGGCACGGCCGACGACGGTACTGCCGCCGACGGCAGGGACGGGGACGCCACACCGGGCGTCGGCACGGACGGTGCGGTCGACGCCGACGTGGGCGACGGCACCGGGGTCGGTACCGACGGCACGGCCGTCGGCGCAGGCGGCACGGACGAGCCGGACGGGGTCGCGGACGAGGCGGACGGGGTCGCCGGAACCACCGGAACCACCGGTGCGGACGGGGTCGCGGGCGACGGCGCGGCAGCCGTCGTGACCCGGACGGTGACCGCGTCCGCCGCCGTCCCGTTGCCCGCCAGGTCGGTCGCGGTGACGACCAGCCACTGCTCGCCGTCCGTCAGGTCACGGTTGGCCGTGCAGGTCCAGCTGCCGTCGACGGCGGCGGTGGCCCCGCAGGCCACGATCCGCTCCGCCGAGGCCGAGCTGCCGGACCGGGCGGTGACGATCACCCTGGCACCGGGCTCGGCCCGGCCGCCCAGCTTCGGCCGGGCCACCCCGACCGTCTCGCCCGCGGCCGGCGTGGTCAGCACCGGTCGGTCCGGCGGCAGGGTGTCGACGACCAGCGCGGTGGCCCGCCCCGGCGTCCGGTTCCCGGCGGCGTCGACGGCGGTCGGGGTGAGCTGGTGGCGCCCGTCCGGCAGGTTCTCCACCGGTAGGCAGGACCAGCCGCCGTCGGACCGCACCGCCGTGCTGCACAGCTCGCCGGCCGCGCCGCCGCCGACCCGGTCGGCGACCGAGACGGTGCTGCCCGGCTCCCCGGTACCGACCAGTTGGAGGCCCGGGTCGTTGGTGTACTCGGGGAGGGTGAGCACGGGAGCGACGGGCGGCGCGGTCTTCACGGTGACCCGGACGGGATCGCCGCGCAGCACCAGACCGCCGCTGGTGGTCTCGACCGGGGTGAGGGTGTGCGCGCCGGCGGCGAGCGGGCCGCCCGGCCGGCAGGACCAGTCACCGCCCTGCTCGACCCGGGCCTTGCAGAGCACCGCGTCCCCGTCGCGCACCTCGACCGTCGCCCCGGCCACCGCGCCCTCACCGCGCACCTGCGGGCGGGCGTCGGCGACGACGGTGCCGTCGACCGGGACGGCGATCTCCGGCCGGGCGGCGCCGACCGTCAGCCTGATCCGCTGGTCCGAGACCTGGCCGGAGTCGGCGAAGCCGCCGGCCGGCACCAACTGGGCCGCGTCCCGGCCGATCCGCAGCCTGGCCCAGGTCTCCCCCGACGAGGCGTTGGCGGGGACGGTCCACTCCAGGGTGGCGCTGTCGGCCGTGGCCGGGATCTCGGTCTGCACCCGCTCGGTGGGGTCGAACCGGCCGTTGCGGTCGAAGTCGATCCAGCCGGCCAGGATGGCGGGGGCGCCGGCCACCGCGACCGGGACGGTGACCCGGTAGTACCGGCCGATCGCGGCCTCGGCCGGGTAGCCGACGGCCGGGTCGCCGCCCTGGTACTCGCCGCGTCCGGGCTGGAGCTTGGGCGGCGCCGGGCTGGACCAGACGCTGCGCCGGCCGGCGCCGTGGTCGAGCTGGACCAGCGGCCCGTCGGCCGCGTCGGAGCTCCCGGCGGGCGTGGCGGTCGGCACCAGGGGGGTCGTTCCGGTGGTGCCGGCCCGCCGGTCGTGCCGGGCGGCCCCGGCGGCGTCCGCGCCGAGGAAGAGGTCGGAGAGCAGGTGGGAGGCGTTGCCGTAACCCTGCGGGGCGGTGCCGACGCCCTCGTCCAGGGTGACGGTGTACGCCTGGGTGAGCGGCGCCGGGGCAGTGGTGGAGCCGGCCCGGGCGGTGGAGCGCTGCTCGACCCGGAAGACGGCGGTGCGGAAGGTACCGGCCAGCTCCAGGCTGCCCTCCGCGGCGGATCCGGCCTCGGCGTCGCTGCCGCCGCCCGTTCCCGCGGGGGCGAGGCTGTTGCCGTCGACCGTCCAGCCCGGCCAGTCGGTGCGGTTGACCAGGGCGGGTGCACCCGGCGAGCCGCCGGTGAGCGTCAGCCGGGCCGCGGTGCTGGTGGTACCGCCTTTCCCGGTGGCGATCGCGGCGAGCCCGCTGACGTGCAGCCGGGGATTTCTGACCGGTCGGGAAAAGGCGAGCCGAAGCATTCCGACGGTGCGCCAGGAACCGTCCGTCTGCGGACGGTTCGCGGTGAGCCGGAAGGTCTGCGCGGGATCTCCGGGCCGCAGTCCGTCCGTATAGAGGGCAGCCGCCCGCCCTCCGCCGGAACGGTCGGCCAATTCACCCGGTTCGGCCGTGACGTCGAAACCGGGAGCGGCGGAGAAATCCAGCTGGACGGTGAGACCGGAGGGCAGGACGGCGCGCTGCTCGCCCGACCAGGCGTCGGGGGACTGCTGCGCGACGGAGGAGGGCGGGTTCCAGCCGATCAGCAGCGCGGCCGCCAGGGCGGCGGAGGCACCGGCCGCCGCCAGTCGCAGCCGCCGCACTTCTCCCGCCCGGGGCGCGTGCCGGTCCGGGGCCGGGCCGGACAGGGCGGCATGGCGGGGGAACTGTCGGCTCATCCGGCTCTCCTTCGGTATCGGCTGCTGGGGTGGGCCGGGCAGTCTGGGCACAAGATGTGACAAAACGGAATCACGATCCTGGGCCGGTAATACTGCGACACCTGCGCTATTGGCCGTGTCCCACCCGTTCGGCGGTCATCCGACCGGCAGGAAAGGATGTACCCGAAAGGGATGGATTTCATCCATTAGGTGGTGTATCGAGCGGAATCCGGCCCGATCAACCGTGCACGCCCGTCAAGAGCCTGACCATTCGTCGAGCGGCTCTGTTCGCAGCCGGGGCGCTCGCCGGGGTCGGTGCCCGCGACCGGGCACCCGGCACCCCTCAGGAGCGGTTCCGCCACCGTCGAACCCCGTGGGCCCGCCGTCGCCGAGCGCTGCCACCCACGTCCGTTCGAGCGCGGTACCGGACCTTCCGTGGCCCGCACGACCGCGCAGCCGGCCCGACGGGCTCCGGCGCCGGCCGGCCCCGCGATCATCGGCCGGGCCGGCCGGGGTCACCCCCTCGGCGGACCGCCGGACCTCGACCGGCGCCGACCGAGCCGCCGTCCGGGCCACCGATCGACCCCGGGAGCGGCCGACGGGCGGTACCGGCCGGACAACGGAGAAGCCCCCGGCCGGTGGCCGGGGGCTTCTCGCTGGTGCGCTCAGCAGGATTCGAACCTGCAACCTCTTGATCCGTAGTCAAGTGCTCTATCCGTTGAGCTATGAGCGCAAGTGCCGGGCGAACCCGGTCTTGCGAAGGTTTGGTGCGCTCAGCAGGATTCGAACCTGCAACCTCTTGATCCGTAGTCAAGTGCTCTATCCGTTGAGCTATGAGCGCTCGCCCTGGTGAACGTGTCAGCGGGGCGTTGCGGGGACAACATTACATGACCTGCGACGCGGGGCGAAATCGATTGATCCGGACCCCCGGGGGCGACCGCTTCCGACCGGCCCCCACCGGCCCCGGACATGCGAGAAGCCCCGCCGACGTGATCGTCGACGGGGCTCCCGACTGGCGGAGGCTGAGGGATTTGAACCCTCGATGGGCTTTAAGACCCAAACCGCATTAGCAGTGCGGCGCCATAGACCGGACTAGGCGAAGCCTCCCCACACCTGGACCGCGCCCGCGTGGCGGACTCGCTCCGTGTGCCAGTGATGATGCCACAACCCGAGGGCTCGGCACCAACCACCGTCAACGTTACTAGGCGGGTCGTCCCCGCCGCAAAGAAGAATGAGATACTGCCCTCTCCGGAGGAGCTGCCCTGAGCCGAGGAGACCTGTCGACGTGAGCAGCAGGCCGATCCGAGGCGCTGCTCGCCTCGCCGCCATACTCGACGCCCTGCCCGACGCGTTGTTGCTGGTGAACAGCAACGGCACTGTCGTCGATGCCAACAACGCAGCCGTCCAGGCGCTCCAGACGCCCGGCACCTCGCTGGTCGGCATGGGCGTCCTGGACCTGCTGCCGGAGTTCGACCCGAGCCGGATCCCCGGCTCGATGCGACCGAAGCCGCGCGAGGACGACGCCCTCGACCGCCCGGTCCGGATGACCGCCCGCCGTACCGACGGCACCACCTTCCCGGTCGAGGTCTCCGGCAACGACTTCGCCGACGACGGCGCCGGCTCCGGCGAGGGGCGCGGCTACGCGCTCTCCCCGCTCGTCCCCTACGACCCGTACCGCGAGGGTTCGCGGCCCCCCGGCAGCGACCTGCTCCTGCTGCTGGTCCGCGACCTGTCCAGCCGGCTCGGGGTCGAGGCGGAGCTGCGCCGCCAGCACAAGCAGACCGAGATGATCCTGCGAGCCGCCGCCGAGGGCGTGCTCGGCGTGGACCTCGAAGGCCGCTGCGTGCTGGTCAACCCGGCCGCCGCGCACATCCTGGAGTACCGGGCGAGCGAGCTGGGCGGGCGCGAGCTGCACCCGCTGATCCAGCACTCCCGGGCCGACGGCACCCCGCTGGCGCTGGAGGAGTCCGCGCTGCTGGACACCCTGACCTCCGGGCGCAAGCACCGGGTGCGCGGCACCGTGCTCTGGCGCAAGGACGGCCGACCGGTCACCGTCGACCTCACCACCGCCCCGGTCCGCGACGGCGACCAGCTGGTCGGCGCGGTGATGACCTTCACCGACCGCAGCCGTGAGCTGGCCCTGGTCGCCCGCAACGACCACCTCACCGCCGTCCTGGAGAGCGAGCTGGGCGGCGCCCTGACCGCGCTGCACCGGCGGATCGACGCGCTCGCCGCGGACCCGGCCGGCCAGCTCTGGCCCGAGGCCAACTGGACGCTGCGGCGGCTGGCCGACGAGTGCCGGCGGTTCGGCAAGCTGATCGACGGCGTGCTCGCCCACCAGCGTTCCGAGGCCGGCGGTGACGGCTCGTCGTCCGGCGGCTCGGGCGAGGACGACAAGGACGGGAAGAAGCCCGCCGACCGGGTGCCGGTCAGCCTGGACAAGGTGATCCGGCAGGCCGTCGAACACGCGGGCGAGCTGGTCGGCGCGGGGCGGGTGCGGTTCTCCGTGCACGCCGCCGCCGTCGAGGTGATCGCCGACGAGCAGCGGCTCGCCCAGGCGCTGGCCCACCTGGTCGCCGACGTCAGCGGGGTCGCGCTCTCGCTGGACGCCCCGCCCGCCGTCGCCTCCCCCGGCCTGGCCGCCCCCGGTGCCCCCGCGCTGCCCCCGGTCGGCGGCGACGCACCGATGGTGGTGCTCGCGGCCGCCCAGCGCGGCGACGTCGCCCGGGTGGAGATCCGCGGACCCGGACGCGGCGGCAGCCCCGTCCACCTGCCGATAGCCCGCACGGTGGTCGAGCGCCACGGCGGCGTCCTCCAGCCGCACGAGCTGCCCGGCAAGGCCGGCACCACGTACGTCGTCGAGCTGCCGCTGGACCCGGTCGCGGCGAAGGCCGCCGCCGAACGCGCGTCGGCCGAGGGCCGGTCGGACCGGCCCAAGGAGACCGACAGCGCCGTGCTGCCCGACCTGCCGGGCATCCCGCAGCTGCCCGCGGCCCGGCGGCCCGAGGACGATGCCGGGACGGCGCCGGTCGACGCCCCGGCGGCCGGCGAGGCGGTCGACCGGGCCGCCGGACCGGAGCAGGGGGCGACGGACGAACCGGCGCAGGCGCCGGTGGCCGAGCGGCGCGGGCGCCGGGGCCGGCCGGCGGCCGAGCCCGCCGCCCCCGAGGCGGACGCGGCTGCCGCTGACGCCGCCGCCGAACAGTGGCCGAACGCCCCGGCACGGGTCGAGCGGGCCGTCCCCGAACAGTGGAACGGCACCGGCAACGACCCCGCGTACGGGCGCCAGGGCCTGGGCGGCCCGACCCCCCAGGCGAGCGACCCGTGGGGCAAGGACGACGGCCGCTCCGGCACGGCGTACGCGGTGCCGGTCGACGGCCGCCCCGACGAACGCGCCGACGAACGCGCCGACGCGCCCGCTCCGGCGGCGCAGCGCGGCCCGCTCGCGCTCGGGCCCGCCACCACGCCCAGCGAATCCGCTCCACCGGCACCGGCCGGCGCCCCGGCGGGCGGCACACCCGCCGGCGGCACACCGGCCGGCGGCACCCCGGCGATCGGCGTGCCGGTCGGCGAGGCCGTGACCGAGGGTGCTCCGACCGGCGCCGAGGCCTTCGGCCGGCCCGGCCGGGAAGCCGACGGCGGGGAGGAGCCGAAGCCGTCCCGGCGGCGCCGCGCGCTGCCGGCCAACGAGGACTCGTCCGGGGGGTTCGCGCTCCCCGGCATGCCCGACTCCGCCGCCCCGCTCTACCCGGGCCTGGAGCACGCGCTGCCCGCCGGCCCCGCGCCCACGCCGCCCGAACCGGCCGCCGCGGCGCCGACCGGCCGGCGCCGCCGGCTCGCTGTCCCGCCCGGCCCCGACACCGAGACCCAGGTGCCCGCCCCGACACAGGGGACGGCACACGGAACGGCACACGGGGCGACTGCGCCCGAGAGCGCTCCCGGCGCGCTGGAGCTCGCCCGGCCCGCGCTGCCCGCCGCCGGCGCGGAAGGCCCGGCCACGTCCGGTCCGGACGGCCCGCAGCCGGTCGGCAGCGGCCTGGCCGAACTCGCCCCGCCGCGCCCGCTCGGCCCTCCCGGTGCGCCGGGCGGCTCCGCTCCGGCCTTCCCGGCCGCCCCGGCCGGCGCACCCCCGCTGCCCGCCGCACCCGACGCCCGACCGGCACCGCGCCCGATGGCCGAACTCCCCGCCGCCGGCCACGACGACCCCGCCGAGCACCCCGCCCAGGCCCTCCCCTCCGGAGACGGCAGCCCGCGCCGGCTGCTGGTCTGGCCCGAGCCCGACCCGGCCACCCGGCAGGCCCTGCAGGACCGCGGCTACCACCCGGTGATCGTCCGCTCCCGCGAGGAGGTGGACGCCCAGGTCGCCGGCTTCCCCGCCGCGCTGTTCGTCGACCCGCTGACCGGTCCGATCACCCGGACCGCGCTGCAGTCGCTGCGCACGGCGGCCCTCAACAGCCGGGTCCCGGTGCTGGTCACCGCCGGCCTCGGCCAGGCCACCCGGGACGCCGCGTACGGCGCCGACCCGGCCGTGCTGCTGCGCGCCCTCGCCCCCCGCGACGGCGAGCACCACGCCCCCCGGGTCCTGCTGGTCGAGGGCGACCCGGACATCGCCGCCGCCATGATCAGCAGCCTGGAGCGGCGCGGCATGCACGTCGAGCACGCGATGGACGAGAACGACGCCGTCGCCCGCGCCAGCAGCGTGCAGCCGAACCTGGTGGTGATGGACCTCTTCCAGATCCACCGCCGACGGGTCGGCCTGCTGGACTGGCTGCGCACCAACGACCGGCTGCACCGCACCCCGCTGGTCGTCTACACCTCGGTCGACCTCGACCCGCGCGAACTGCCCCGCCTGCGCACCGGCGAGACGGTGCTGTTCCTCGCCGAGCGCTCCACCAGCGCGGACGTCCAGTCCCGGATCGTCGACCTGCTCGGGCGGATCGGCGCGATGGGCGAGGCGGGCGTCGCGGCCGCCGGCTGACGCGGCCGGGGACCGGTCACCCGTGGTGACCGGCCCCCGGCGCCCGCCGAGCGTGCTCTGCCGCCCGGCGGCTACTCCTTGCCGAGCACCGTGACGTCCAGCTCGTCGGCCGCGTAGCCGGCGCGGATGACCTTCTTGTCGAACTTGCCGACCGAGGTCTTCGGCACCGCCTCGACGATCGCCCAGCGCTCCGGCAGCTGCCAGGAGGCGACCCGCTCGGCGAGGAACGCGCGCAGCTCCCTCAGCCCGGCCGTGGCACCCGGCCGCAGCACGACGGTGGCCAGCGGGCGCTCGCCCCACTTCTCGTCCGGGACGGCCACCACGGCGGCCTCGGCGACCTCCGGGTGGGCCATCAGGTGGTTCTCCAGGTCCACCGAGGAGATCCACTCGCCGCCGGACTTGATCACGTCCTTCGCCCGGTCGGTCAGCGTCAGGTAGCCGTCCGGGGTGATGGTGCCGACGTCACCGGTACGCAGCCAGCCGTCCTCGGAGAACTTGTCGTCCGGGCGCTCCGGGTCGTGGCCGGCGCCGCCGTAGTACGCCCCGGCGATCCACGGCCCGCGCACCTCCAACTCGCCCGCCGAAGCGCCGTCGTGCGGCATCCGCTCGCCACCCGGGCCGGTCAGCCGGGCCTCGACCGAGGCCGGGAAGACGCCCTGGCTGATCCGGTACGGCCACTCCTCCTCGGGGGTGAGGCCGCCGGGCGGCTGGGCGAAGGCGCCGAGCGGCGACGTCTCGGTCATGCCCCAGGCGTGCACCACCCGGATGCCGTGCCGCTCGTCGAAGGCCTTCATCAGCGCGGGCGGGCAGGCGGAGCCGCCGATGACCACCATGCGCAGGCTGGAGGTGTCGTAGTCGCCGGCGTCCAGCTCGTCGAGCAGGCCGCTCCAGATGGTCGGCACCGCGGCGCTGACGGTCGGCCGCACCCGGGCGATCATCTCGGCCAGCGGCTTCGGCTGGAGGAAGCGGTCGGGCATGAGCAGGCCCGCGCCGGACATGAAGGCGCCGTGCGGGATGCCCCAGGCGTTGACGTGGAACATCGGGACGACCGGCAGCGCGACGTCGCGCGGGGTGAAGGCGAAGTTGTCACCGGTGTTGACCTGGAGGCCGTGCAGGTAGATCGAGCGGTGGCTGTAGAGCACGCCCTTCGGGTCGCCCGTGGTGCCGGAGGTGTAGCAGAGCACGGCCGCCTGGCGCTCGTCGATGTCGGTCCGCCACGGGAACGTGGTGGGCCGGTCGGCGAGCAGCTCCTCGTAGTCGTGCACGGCGCCGGCGAAGCCGGCCAGCACGGAACGGTCGCCGGGGCCGCTGACCACGATGTGCTTGAGCGTGGGGGCGAGTTCGGGGAGGACGGCGGCCAGCAGCGGGAGGACGGTGCCGTTGACGATGATCACGCGGTCGGCGGCGTGGTTGATGATGAACGACAGCTGGCCCGCCGGAAGTCGCAGGTTGAGCGTGTGCAGCACCGCCCCCATCGCCGGCGCCGCGAGGTACGCCTCCAGGTGCTCGGCGTTGTTCCACATCAGCGTGGCCACCCGGTCGTCCCCGGTCACCCCGAGTTCGTCCCGCAGCGCGTGCGCGAGCTGCGCGGCGCGCGCCCCGACCTCGGCGTACGTCCGGACGAGGGGCCCGGTGCCGTCCCAGGTGGTGACGGTCGACCGCCCGTGGATCGTCGACCCGTGCTCCAAGATCCGGGCGACGGTGAGCGGGACGTCCTGCATCGTGCTGAACACGGGTCCTCCTTGACCTGGCGCACTGTGGCGGCGACTGCGCGGCTACCGGGCGGCCTACTGGGCGGTAATACAGGCAGTCGAGCCCGATTCTGCCTCTCCGCCTGCCCGCTGTCAGCATCCCGGCCCCGTTGCACGGGTCACGGCTTCGCCGCACCCGCCGCCCGGCACCGTCCGCTCGGTCGGCCTCAGTCGACCTGGCCGTCCTGGCTGTCCTGGTCGCGCTCCCGGGCCAGGGCTGCCAGACCGTCGAAGGTACGGAGCAGGACGGCCCTCCGCTCCTCCTTGTGACCGGGGTCGGGCTCCAGACCGTCGATGCTCCGCTCCCAGACGGCCATGAAGTCCGCCTTCCAGCCCTCGATCGTCGCCGCGGCGGGAAGCCCCGCGCCGACGTAGTGCCGGGAGGCGATCAGGTGGAGCAGTTCGAGGTTGCAGGGGACGGCCACGCCCCAGTACTCGTCCGGCTCCAGCTCGACCCGGTCGCCGGACATCGCCCGCTCGACGTCGTCGAGCAGCCGGCCGGTGAGCTCGGAGAGGTGGTCGGCCGCCGCGTCGCTGTCGAAGTTGCCGCTGCCCCAGGTCCCCATGTGTCCTCCGTGATCGGGCTCTTCGGTCAGCCCCGTTGTAGCGGACCGCACTGACAATGGCACGCGATACTGGGGGCATGAGCGACAGTCATGACGATCACCGGGTCCAGCCGGAGCCGGCCGGCTTCCGGGTGCCGTGTCCGTGCTGTTCCGACGGGGTGCGGACGCGGGCGCGGCTGGGCGTGCGGGCCGACCGGTCGGGCACCGGCCACATCCCGGAGACCTGCCGGGACTGCGACGGGCGCGGCTGGCTGTCCCTCGGCCTCCGGGACTGACCCGCGCCCCGGCCGCGGCGGGGGCTGAGCTGACGGCGCGTCGGAGCGGACGAGAGCGGGCGGGGCCGGAGCGGACGGCCCGTCGGTTGCGACCGGTCAGGCCTGCCGGTCGGGGCGGTGGAGGCGGACGCAGACCTCGGGTTCCGGCAGGTAGGCCGGATCCAGGAAGAACCCCTGTTCGGCGGCGACCCGCAGGACGTGGTGGGCACCCGCGCCGCGATAGGTCGCGAGGTTGACGCGGATCCGGCGGGGGGCCTCGGCGCCCCGGTTGTTGCCCGGGCGGGTCTCGCGCGCGACGATGCGGCGCACGTGTCGGTCCCAGGCGGCGGCGCTGCCGGAGAACTCCGCCCAGAAGGCGCGCGGCCCGACCGTCCAACGGGCGCCCCAGCGGTCCCAGTAGTCGGGTTCGGGGTGCTTCACCCAGAAAGCCAGCAGACTGAGCACCCCGTAGACGGGGACGTAGGCGATCTGCAGCACGAACATGAACGGCAGCAGGAGCGCGGAACGGGTCGGACGCGCCCCCCACGGCGTGCCCGGGGCGGCCGGCGGATCCTGCGGGCCCGGCGCGGACACCCGGGCCGGGGCGGGGAACCACCGACTGAGCCGGACGCGCCCCAGGTCACCACCGGAGGGCACGCCCTGCCAGCCGTACCGCTGCGCGAGCCGCACCACCCCGGCCGCACCGAGGCCCCGGTAGAGGCGCACCGCGAGCTTGACCCCCATCGTGCGGCCGAGGTCGGCCCCGACCTCGCCGCCACCGGCGGCGTACTCCGCCTCGGCGGTGCGGATCCGGCGCTCCAGGATCGGGCCGACGTACCGCTCCCAGTCCTCCGGACGGCCGGTGAGCTCGGCCTTGAGGCGGCGCGGGGGGATGAAGGTGCGGTTGACCTTCAGCCAGGAGTCGGAGTCCGGGCCGGACGGGCCGGACGCGCCGCTCCAGAGCAGGATCGCGAACAGGGCCGCCAGGGCGGCGATCCAGAGTGGTGCGTAGATCCACTGGAGGGTGAACTGCAGCAGCACGGCGATCCGGCTGCGGCGCGGCTGCGGGCCGGGGCAGCCGCCGTCGAAGGGGGCGGCGGGCGGTACGACGGGCGGTGCGGCGGGCCCGGGCTGGGCCGGGAACGGCTGGGCGTGCGGATGGGGCTGCCCGTACGGGTTGCCCTGCGGCTGGCCGCCCTGGGTGTACGGGTTCCCCTGTGGGTACGGGCTGGCCTGTGGGTACGGGCTGGCCTGCGGAAACGGGCCGGCCTGCGGGTGCGGGCCGCCCTGGGCGTACGGGTTGTCGGCCGGGGCGTGCGGGTTCGGCTGGGCGTACGGGTTGGGTCCGGCGTACGGACCGCCCTGCGGGTACGGACCGCCCTGCGGGTACGGCGCGGGGTGTGGACCGGCTCCGTGTCCGCCCGTTCCGCCGTAGTGTCCCTGACCTTCCGACACGCCCGTCCCCCTCCGTGTGACCAGTCGACGGGACACCCTATCCGGCCGGGGAGCGCGGCCCGTCAGCTCGCCAGCGGGGCGTCCACCCGGTTGCGGTCGACGGTGAGCGTGGCGCCGCCGTACGTCTCCTCGACATTGCCCTGGTACTGGTGGACGCGCCGGCGGTCGACCCAGAGGTCGGGAGTGAGCGCCCCGCCGCCGGCGGTGTCGGCGTGGCCGTCCCAGCGGGCGTACCAGAGCGTGTCGGGCAGCGGGGCGCTGCCCGCGCGGGCGGCCGCCGCGAGGTCGGCCACGCCGGAGTCGAGGCTGGAGTAGAAGCCGGACCGGTAGCCGGTCGCGTGCAGCGCCTGGGTCCAGCCGAGCACGAAGTCGACGACGGCCTGGCCGCAGGCCGGATCGCGCATCGGGTACGACTCGATGTCCAGGAAGACCGGACTGCCCTGGCCCAGCCCGACGGCCGTGAGGCCGCGGACCGCCTCGGCCGCCTCGTCCCGGCCCTGCTGGGCCGCGAGGGCCGGGTCGATCCGCCGGGGCTTGCCCTTGAGCTCGCTGCACGGCGCCTGCAGGCCGACGTGGACGGGAAGGAACCGCCACCCCATCGCCCGCGCCTGCCGGACCCAGTCGGCGGTGAGCCTCGGCTGGGCGCAGCCGCGCTGGGCACCGCTGGTGTAGATGCCGATCGCGCCGTACGGGGAGGTGCCGCGCCAGGCCCGGAGGGTGTCGAGCGGAGGCGCGGTGCAGGCGTCGAAGGCCTCGCCGCTGTAGAGGTCGCGGGCCCGCGGGGCGGGCGGACCGGACCGGTCGGGCAGGACGGTGGCCCGGATGCGGGGCACGGCGGCGGCCACCGGGGCGGTCGCCTCGGCGCGGACGCCTGCCCCGTCGATCGCGAGCAGGAGCACGAGGGAGGAGGCAGCCAGGGCCGCCGGGCGGAGATAGCGCACCCGGCCTTGATACTGACGGACCATCGGATGAATGCGGCAACCTCGCCGTACGGGCCCGAGAAGCTCACCCTTTCGGGCGCACCCGTCCGCATCCGTCCGCATTTTGGTAACGAGCTTGCCCCTGGCTCACTCCTTACGGCAAACTCGCGACTATGCCCACGTCCCATGCCCGCCAAACCACCTCCCCGACGCCGGCCGCCGCCGTCGCCGAGGCCCTTGCCATGCCGCCCGCCCCCAAGGGCGAGCCCGCCGGCGAGCGCGGTGGCTGGCGACGAGACGGGGCCCCCGACCCTGGGCTGCCGCCGGGCGCGCAACCCGCCGGGCCATCCGGCCGGCGGTACTCGAAGCTCGTGCGGCGCCCGGAGCGGATCCCGGCGCCGCTCCTCTGTCTGGCCGCGATGTTCCTGGTCCAGCTCGGCATCGCGCTGTCCAAGCCCCTGTTCGGCCCGCTCGGCGTGAGCGGCACGACCTTCCTGCGCCTCGGGTTCGCGGCGGTGATCCTGCTCGCCGCCACCCGCCCCCGGCTGCGTGGACGCCGGCCGCGCGACCTCGCCGCCGCCGGCCTGCTCGGAGTGGCGTCCGCCGGGATGACGCTGCTCTTCGCCGGGGCGATCGACCGGCTGCCGATGGGCACCGCCGCGACCATCGAGTTCCTCGGCCCGCTCGCGGTCGCGCTGATCTTCGCCCGCCGGGCCAGCCATCTGGTCTGGGCGCTGCTCGCGGCCGGCGGGGTGGCCCTGCTGACGCTGCTCGGCGAGGGTGGCGGCGGATCGTCACTCGACCCGGTCGGCCTGGCCTACGCCTTCGGGGCGGCCGCCTGCTACGCCGCGTACATCCTGTTCACGGACAAGGTCGGCGCCGCGTTCCAGGGGTTCCAGGGGCTGGCGGTCTCGATGACGGTCGGTGCGCTGACACTGGCGCCGTTCGGGCTCGGCCAGGCCTGGGACGGGCTGACCGCCCCCGGCGCCTCTCCGCTGATGCTGCTGCTCGCGGTGGCCGGGGTGTCGCTGCTGCTGCCGGTGATCCCCTACGCACTGGAGATGACCGCGCTGCGGCGGATGCCGCAGCGGGTGTTCAGCGTCCTGGTGAGCCTGGAACCGGCGGTCAGCGCGCTGGTCGGCCTGGTGGTGCTGGGCCAGCTGCTCGGCGCGGTGCAGCTGGCCGGTATCGGCTGCGTGGTGGCCGCCAGCGTGGGGGCCACGCTGACCGGGCGGCGGTGAACGGGCCGCGGTGACTTCGCCGAGGTGACTGCGCCGAGGTCGCTTCGCCGCGGTCACTTCGCCGCGGTGACCGGGCGTGGCGGCGCGGTCGGCAGCCCGGCGGCCCGGACCGGGGCCGCCAGGCCGTCTGCCTGCCCGCTACGGCCAGAGCAGGGTTCGCGACCACTCCGGGGTGCGGACCGGGCCCGTCCGGGTGTAGCGCAGCCGGACGTGGCGGCGGTTCGCGTCGCCCTGCCAGAACTCCACCTCGTGCGCCCAGAGCGTATAGACGGCGTGCCCTGCCGCCACGGCGTCCGGGGTGGCCTCCAGCCGGCGGCGGGCGACGGCCTCCGCCTCGTCGTACTCGGTCGGCGAGGCCAGTGGCTCGCTCTGCCGGCCGACCAGCGCACCGACCCGGGCGGCCGGGGAGCGGGTGGCGAACTCGGCCGCCGCGACCTGGTCGGCGGCCCGCTCGACCGTGCCGCGGACCCGCACCTGGCGGCCCAGCGGCGGCCAGTAGAGGGTGAGCGCGGCGGCCGGGTGATCGGCGAGCTGGCGGCCCTTCGGACTGTCGGCGGCGGCCGAGAAGACCCAGCCGGTGCCGGAGGCGTCCACGTCGCGCAGCACCAGGACCCGGGCGTCGGGCATGCCGTCGGCGTCGACCGTGGAGAGCGTGGCCACCTGCGGGTCCAGCACGCCGGCCGCGAGCGCGGTCGCGAGCCAGTCGACGAAGAGCGCGCCGGGCTCCGCCGGGGCCGACTCGGCGTCGAAGGACGGCAGCGGGCGGGCCATCGGCGGGCGGCCGAGCAACAGCTCGGGTACGGACCTGGGCTCGGGCCTCGTCTCGGGCCTCGACTCCGACCCCGGGGCAGGCCTGGCCTCGCCCGGACCGGTCAGGCCCTCCTCCTCCGCTGCCATCGCGCCCTTCCTTCCGGTTGCCGCGGTCGCAGCCCCTCGCCGGCCGGGCCCGCCGGGGCCCCGGGCGCGGGGTGCGCTGTCGGAGCGCAACCGTACCGCCGACGGGTGACGGTTCCGCGCGCGCCCTGGCCGGGAGCGGCTCGGGCCCGCCCGGGTCGGCTCGGGCCCGCCCGGGTCGGCTCGGGTCCGCCCGGGTCGGCTCGCAGCACGCCGGCGGCGGAATCCGGTCCCGTTCCCCGGTCCGGCCCCTGCCCCGCCCGCCGATCCCCGTTCAGGGCACCGCTCAGGTCACCGCACCCCGAACGCACTCGTGGGCGGTGCCGCACATCGGCACCGCCCACGAGGCCGGTTCGCGGTGACCCTTTCCGCTGCCCGGTCTTCCCTGCATCGAGTCGTCTCGCTTCGAGCCCCACCGCGAGCGCTCAGCTCACTCGCGGTCACCCACCTCCGGCGCCCCCGCCGGCGATGGCACCCGCTCCCGTCAGTTGAAGACCGGGGCGAAGACGATGTTGACGTTCTTGTTGGACTGGCCGGCCAGGATGGCACCCGAATTGTCCTTCACCGCGAGGGTGTTCGACTGGTTCGAGGCACCGGAACCGGTGGCCGTCTGCTGGGTGGAGACGTAGTTGCCGTCGACGGAGCCGAAGACGTTGCCCGTCCCGGTGTTCGACACCACACCTGCATTGGAACCGTCGTTGGCCAGCGCGCCGTTGTCGGCTGCGGCGGACCCGGCGCCCGCCAGCAGCAGACCTGCCGCCAGCGGGGCCGCGACCAGAAAACCGGCCAGCCGGCGATTACGGATGCGAGCCATGAGAACCTCCAAGAAAGCTGTAAATCGTGCATTGTGTGCGGGAGTTCGTCGGCCAGACGATCACCTGCGGGCTGCGACGCCGAGAGACAGACTTCCGCAACAAATCGACAAAGCACCACCTCGCGGCTCAGTTTTCGCCCGTTCGCGTGATATCCAGGGCAGCGGCGAATAACGGGCGTCTCAGCGGACAGTGCGTCGACACACCGGTGCCCACCTGCGATTTAGCCCGAATGATGGCGAGTGGAAGCGCCCTCGCGAGAGGCGCACGGGGAGCACACGGATAACCATTGCGCGCCACCCTGGCGCGCCCCGTCGGCGAACACACCCCCCAAAGGGAGCGCCACCCTCCCTTGTCGATATATCCAGCCATCCTGCGACTATTCCAAAATCCTACTTAGCTCTCCGGAAGAGGGCGGCCAGCAGGGGGCTGAGGACACCAAGAGCTGACCATCAGACCGCCTTGCCGGGGTTGAGAATGCCCAGGGGGTCGAAGACCGCCTTCAGCTGCTGCTGCAGCTCCATGGCCACCGGCCCCAGCTCGCGCGCCAGCCACTCCCGCTTCAGCAACCCGACCCCGTGCTCCCCGGTGATCGTGCCGCCCAACTCCAGCCCCAGCGCCATGATCTCGTCGAAGGAGCGCTGCGCCCGGGCCGACTCCTCGGGATCGTCGGCGTCGAAGATGACGATCGGGTGGGTGTTGCCGTCCCCGGCATGGCTGACCACCCCGATGGTCAGGCCATGGCGCTCGGCGATCGCGGCGACGCCGTTCAGCATCTCGGCCAGCCGCGAACGCGGCACCGCCACGTCGTCGATCATCGTCGTCCCCAGCCGGTCCATCGCGGGGAGCGCCAACCTCCGTGCTTGAAGCAGCAGTTCGGACTCCGCCTGATCCTCGGCCGGCACCACCTCGGTGGCACCGGCCGCCCGGCAGATCTCCCCCACCGCCGCCAGCTCGCCCGCCGGGTCCGGCCCGTCGAAGGCCACCAGCAGCAGCGCCTGGGTCGACTCCGGCAGCCCCATCTGCCCCAGCTCGTTGACCGCCCGCACGCTCACCGCGTCCATCAGCTCCATCAGCGAGGGCGTGAGGCCGCGCGACATCACCTCGCACACGGCGGCGCCCGCCGTGTCCGCGTTCGGGAACTCCGCCGCCAGCGCCAACTGCGGTGCCGGCGCGGGACGCAGAGCCACCACGGCACCGACCACCACGCCCAGCGTGCCCTCCGAGCCGACCAGCAGCCGGGTCAGGTCGTAGCCGGCGACTCCCTTCGCCGTACGGCGACCGGTGGACAGCAGTCGCCCGTCCGCCAGCACCACGTCGAGGCCGAGCACGTACTCGCTGGTGACGCCGTACTTGACGCAGCAGAGCCCGCCCGCGCCGGTACCGATGTTGCCGCCGATGGTGCAGGACTCCCAGCTGGACGGGTCCGGCGGGTAGGCAAGGCCAACCTCCCCGGCGGCCCTGGACAGTTCCGCGTTCACCACGCCGGGCTCGACCACCGCGATCCGGTTCACCGGGTCGACCTCCAGGATGCGGTTCATCCTCACCATCGACAGCACGATGCAGCCGTCGACGGCGTTGGCCGCGCCGGAGAGCCCGGTCCGGGCGCCCTGCGGCACCACCGGCACACGCAGTTCGGTGGCGGTCCGCAGGACGTGCTGCACCTGTTCGACCGTCTCCGGGAAGACCACCACCGCGGGGGTGCCGGCCGCGCAGAAGCCCGCCATGTCGTGGCTGTAGGCGGCCATCACGTCCGGGTCCACCACCAGGGCCCCGGGCGGGAGACCCAGTGCCAGTCGGTCCGTCAGATCACTCATCGCCGCCTCCGATCGCCGTGCGGCGCGTACCACCCGGGCCGTGCTCCGCCCGGTCGTACGGCGTCCAGCCGTACGCCGTCCGGTCGCAGGAGATCGGGTCGAACGCCGCCCATCGCCCTCTGCTCGCACTCTGCCCCGCCACCGCACGACCGGCAAGTACGCCGCTCCGGCCCGCCCGTGTCCGGTTCTCGGTCCCCGGGCGGGCGGCACCACTGGTCCGCCCTCCGGCCCGGACGGCCTGAGGGCCGGCCCACGGTTCGACCCGGGCCCACCCGAGGGGCCGGCCCGCCGGGAGCGGCTCAGGCCCGGCGCAGCACGGTGGACGCCCAGGCGGCCAGCCCGGCCGCACCGGTGGCGAGCGCGCAGAGCGACGTCGGCCACCGGGCACCGGCCGCGTCGGCGAAGAGACCGAGCAGTCCGGTCGACAGCACCAGGGCCGCGCTCTGCACCAACGTCAACAGGGCCTGGATCCGTGAGAGATGGGTGGTCGGCGCGCCGCCCAGCACCAGCGGTCCGAGGTGGCAGGCGAACAGCCCCGACCCGGCTCCGGCCAGCACGCTGCCCGCCACCGCCGTGACCGGCTCCGCCGCCCAGGCCAGCACCGCGATCCCCACCGAGGCCGCACAGAGACCGGCCGCCGCCCCGACTCCGGCCCGGCGCAGGGCGCCCCGCCAGGAGACCAGGCCCGCCACCGCGAGCACCCCGGCCCCCTGTCCGCCGGCCATCAGCCCGGCGGACCAGGCACCCCAGCCGTGGGCCCGGGTCAGCAGCGGCGAGAGGAGCGAGACCACCGGCAGCAACGCCCCGGCGGCGGCGCCGGTGAGCAGCAGCGCGGCGCGCAGCAGGGGGTCCCGCAGCGCCAGCCGGACCCCGGCCGCCGCCTCGCGCAGCAGCCCGGGCCGGGCCGGACCGCGCCCCGCGTCATCCGAGCCGACCGGCTGCGGCGCCTCCGGTTCCGTCACCCGAACCCTCAGCAGCACCAACAGGAGCACCCCGAAACTCGCCGCGTCCGCCAGGGCGACCCCCGGCAGCCCGCCCACCGCGACCAGCACGCCACCGAGCGGCGCCCCGAGCAGGCCCGCGATCTGCCCGCCGGCCTGCCGCAGGGCGAGGGCGCGCGACAACTGCCCCGGGCCCACCAGGCGGCGCGGCATCGAGCCGCTCGCCGGGAGGTAGAAGGCGTCGACGGTGCCGATCACGGCAGCCGCCGACACGAGCAGCCAGAGCGGGGTGCCCCAGCTACCCGAGGCGGCCGCGAGGGCCAGGGTGGCGGCCAGCATCACCGCGTCCCCGGCGAGCATCACCCGGCGGGCGCCGAACCGGTCCGCCACCGCACCGCCCAGCAGGACCAGGACGGTGCGGGGCAGCGTGATCGCGGTCAGGACCAGGCCGGCGGCGCCCCCGCCGTGGGCGGAGGCCGCCCACCCCAGGGCGAGGTAGAGCGCGGCATCCCCCAGCAGGCCGGCCTGGGTGCCGGCCAGCCAGCACAGGTACGGGCCCGGGAGTGCGGCCCGCGCCGGGCGGTCCGGCACGGCGGTCGCGGTCGTTCCGGCGGGCGTGGTCGGCCCGGCGGGCGTGGTCCTGCTGCTCGTTCCCATGCCCGCCGACCGTAGGACCCTCGACCAGGTCGAGGGCAAGGCCCTGCCCTGCCCTGCCCTCCGCCTGCCTAGGAACGGACCACCGGCTCCTGGAACTCCGTCACCCAGTCCGCCGGCGAGTCCGGGCACTCCAGGTACAGCTCCCGCGCGTACCCCGTGGAGCGGTAACCGTTCTCGTCGATGAACCGGGCCAGCATCTGGAAGGCACCCAGCGCGTCGTCCATCGACCCCCGGTGCACGATGGTCGCCGCCTCCGCGATCTCCGGCAGGTCGACCACGTCGAAGCCGCGCTCCCCCTCCCCGGAGACCGCCGACCCGGACACCGCCGCCCCGACCGGGACCGCCACCCGGATCAGCACCGCGCCGTCCCCCTCCGGCACGTCCTCGTACCGGGCCACGGACGGCCCGGTCTCCGCGACCCCGGCCTCCGCCAGCCGACGGCAGAGCTCCCCGAACAGTGGCCCGATCACCGGCCCGATGTCCTCCGGCTGGTAGCTGGCCGCGACGGCGGTCAGCTCCGCCACCCGGACGGACGGCACCCGCTTCACCACGACATCCTGCACAGGCATGGTTCCCTCGCTCTCGATCGTCCGGAGCCTCGCCTCGACCCGGGTCAGCCGCCGGGCGTCCGCCGCCATCGCCGCGGCCAGCTCGGCCTGCCGCAGCCGCAGCATCCCGCGCAGCTCGGCCACCTCCACCCGCTCGTCCAGGACGGCCCGCACCTGCTGCAGGGTGAAGCCGAGGTCCTTGAGGGCGATGACGCGGTTGAGCCGGGCGAGTTGGGCGGCCTCGTAGAGGCGGTAGCCGCTGACCGGGTCGACGCGCGCCGGGTGCAGCAGCCCGATCGCGTCGTAGTGGCGCAGCATCCGGACCGACACCCGGCCGTGCTTGGCGAAGTCTCCGATGTTGAACATGATGCCTCCAGTGCAGACCCTCACACCGTGTCATGGTCAAGCACCGGCACTCACGGCCGGGCCGGTGGCCCGCCTGGCCACCGGCCCGTCAGGCCAGCCTGTCAGTCCGTGACGTCGAACCCGCGCCGCTCCCCCAGCGCCCGCAGACTCCGTTGCCCGGGAATGCCGTTGGCGTCCGAGCCGGTGTAGCCGAGGCTGCGCTGGAAGGCCGCGTAGGCCTGCACCGACCTGCTGCCGAGCGAGCCGTCCACCCAGCGCTGCTCCAGGAACCCCTCGTCGGCCAGCGCCTGTTCGACGATCCGGACCTCACCGCCGTAGGTCACGTGGCCCTGCTCGGCACCCGGGTCCGTCCGGGCCGCCGCGACGATGTGGGCCAGTGAGACGCGGCGCGGCGAGGGCAGGTGGCCGAGCAGCCGGCGCAGCGACTCCTCGCCCGGGACACCGTCCGCATCGCCGCCCGAGTAGCCCAGACTGCACTGGTAGTCCTGGTAGTTGAGGGTGTCGGCGTCACGCCAGTCCTCGTCCGGACCGGCCGTGTAGTGCGAGCCGTGCCCGGCCGCCACCAGCGCCTCGCCCACCTCGCGGACCTGCGGCCCGTGCGCGCCGTATCCGTACTCCAGACCGTTGATCGTCACCCGGTTCCGGGCCGGCCCGGAGTCCGACCGAGGCGGGGGCAGCGGGCCGCCGCCCCCACCGGCGATACCGGGCAGGACGACGTCGTAGAACTGCCGCACCCGGGCGTTCCCGGGGCAGGACGTACCGCCGTCCGACCAGTCCGGGAAGAGCCGGTGGTAGCCGAAGCCCGCGTCGTCCGCGGTGCGGCAGACCCGCGCCGGGATCCCGTGCTGCCGGTGCAGCCAGACGCCCAGCGCGATCAGCGCCGCGACCTGCGCGTTCGTCCACGGGTCGGTGTTCTGGTCGTTGCTGGCCGACTCGACGCTCACCGCCCCCGTGCCGTCCGCCCTGCGGTTGGCCCGCATGTTGGCGTCCGCCCTGGTCTCGGTGCCGATGAACTGGCCCACGCTGCCGTCGTAGCCGACCCCGAAGTGCGACTCCAGATTGGTCGAGTCCCGCCAGTACTCGTAGATTCGGCGCGGCGCCCACGGCGCCGCGATGCTGTGGAAGATCACCTGCGTCGGCACGATCGCCGGCTGCTCGTCCGACTCGGGCTGAAGCTCCAGCCTCTCAGCGCCGGGGTACCAGGCCATCCGTCTCTCCTCGCCGGGCCCAGGGCAGTTCGCCCCTCACCTCCGACGAACGCGCCCCTCAGCCCCTCACGAGGACGCACCCACCCCAAACCCCCCGTTCAGGTGAACCCCGCCCCGGAAACGCCGAAGGCGGGTGCCGACTCGACGTCGACACCCGCCCTGAGCAGATGGTTCTCCTACCAGCGGAGAGCGTGGGATTCGAACCCACGGTACGGGGTCACCGCACGACAGTTTTCAAGACTGTTCCCTTAGGCCGCTCGGGCAGCTCTCCAGGCGGAGGTCAGCCTAACGGGTCCGGCGGGGTTCGGTGCACCTGGTTTCGGGAGTGCGGGTCAGTCGCCGACGCGCTCGGCGAGGGTGACCTTGGTGGTGAGGGTCTGGCCGTTGCGGGTGTACTCGATGTCGACGGACTCGCCGGGCTTGTGCGTCCAGATCTTGCTGACCAGGGCCGGGCCGTTCTCGATCGGGCTGCCGCCGAGCTTGGTGATGACGTCGCCGGGCTTGAGGCCGGCCTTGTCGGCGGCGCCGCCGGGGGTGACGGCCGGGGTGCCCTGGATGTCGCGGGTCTGGATCTGCGCGCCGTCGCCCTTGTAGTCGTCGTTGCGCAGGACGTCCAGCTTGGCGTAGACCGGCTTGCCGGTCTTGATCAGCGTCTCGGCGACCCACTTGGCCTGGTTGATCGGGATGGCGAAGCCGAGGCCGATGCTGCCGGCCCGGCCGCTGCTGGAAGTGTTGGACTGGATCGCCGAGTTGATGCCCATCACCGCGCCGCTGGCGTCCAGCAGCGGGCCGCCGGAGTTGCCGGGGTTGATGGAGGCGTCGGTCTGCAGGGCGTTCATGTACGAGGACTGCGCACCGGTCTCGTCGCCGGAGGCGACCGGGCGGTCCTTGGCGCTGATGATGCCGGTGGTGACGGTGGACTCCAGGCCGTACGGCGCGCCGATGGCGATCGTGGAGTCACCGACGTTGACCTTGTCGGAGTCGGCCAGCGGAAGCGGCGTCAGCTTGTCCTTGGGCGGGTTGTCGAGCTTCACCACGGCGACGTCGTAGCCCTCGGCGCGGCCGAGCACCGAGGCGCTGTAGGAGCTGCCGTCGGCGAACTTGACGGTCAGTTTGCCGCCGTTGGAGGCGGGGGCGACGACGTGGTTGTTGGTGAGGATGTGGCCCTCGGTGTCGAAGACGAAGCCGGTACCGGTGCCGGACTCGCCGTTGCCCTGCGCCTTGATGGTGACGACGCTGGGCAGCGCCTTCTGCGCGATGCCGGCGACGGAGCCGGGGGCGGGCTCGTTCTTCTGGGTGCTGTTGGCCTGGACGGTGGTGCTCTTGTGGTCGTCCGAGGCGATGATGCCGGCGCCGTTGCGGTCCGCGACGGTGACGCCCAGCGCACCACCGGCGACACCGGCGACCAGGGCGACGGCGGCGATCAGCGCGATCAGGCCGCCGCGCTTCTTGCGCGGGCCGCCGGGCTCGGGGGCGCCGGGGTACTCGGCCGGGTAGCCGAGCGGGCCACCGGGGTAGCCCGGGCCGCCGGGCGTGCCGGTGCCGCCGGGCGGGGCGTCGTGGGCGCCCCAGCCGCCGAGCGGCTGGCCGGCGCCGAACGGGTGGTGTGGCGCCGGCGCGGCCGGAGCGGCCGGAGCGCCGTACGGGTCGTGGGCCGCCGCCGCGACCGGGGTACCGGGGGTGGCGTACGGGTTGGTGACCGGCGCGGGAGCCGGGACTGCCGGAGCGGCCGGGGCCGCGGGCGCCGCCGGGGCGGGCGGCAGGATCGGCGGAGGTGCGTCGATGTACCCGGTCTCGGCCGCCGCCGGGGCGGGCGCCGGAGCCGAAACCGGCTCGGCCGGGGCTGCGGGCGCCGGCTCCGGGGCGCCGACCTTGCCGAACGCCAGCGTCGGCGTGAACCCGCCGGTGGGCGGCGCGGCCGGGGCGGCGGGCGCCGGACCGTCATGAGCGGGACCCACTACCCCCTGGCCGTCGGAGGGCTGCTCCCCCTGTGGCCCGGTGGGCCCAACCTCGCGCTCGCTGCTCACGGACGACCTCCATAGCTGACAGGACCAACAACCATAGTTTTTCGCACACTCGATTCGATTGTCGTAAGGACCCCTCTGAAGAACTCATAAGAATCCTTAGCCCGGCCCGACAACCGGCCCGCCGACCGGCCCGACGGCGGCCCCGTCCGGTGCCCCCGGACCGGCCCCCGATGCCCCGGTCGGCCCCGCGCCGGCTCCCTGCGGTCCCCCCGCAGAAGGCCTCACGAGGACGCCCCGCGGCGTCCCGCGATGCGGACCGCCGGACGCCTGGCCTTGGCGTTCACCCCCGCGCCGGTTAGCCTGTCGCTCCTAACTGACACGCGGGAGCTTGGACCCACCAGGCTGAGAGTGCGCCGGTCGACCGTACGCCACGGGATCGTGGACGGACCGTCGAGGGGGCGCAGACCGCCGGAACCTGTCCGGGTAATGCCGGCGTAGGGAGTATCGGCCATGCCGCCTGCTTCGCCATCCTCTTCGGGCGCGCCCGCGCCCAAGTCCTCGGGTTTCCCCGAGTCGTCCGCGACCGATCATTGCGACGCCGCCGACGGCGCACCCGGTTCCACGGCTGCCGCCACCGCCGTGCTGGACCGCCCGGAGCGGGCCGACCGGGTCGAGGCCCCGTTCGTCCTGGACACCGAGCCGCCGCGCACGCTCCGCTTCCGGGACCACTTCGCGCTCTGGATGAACCTCGGCGTCAGCCTGATCGGCTTCACCACCGCCGCCACCGTGCTCGGCGCGCCGGGCAGCGAGCTGTCGCTGGCCGCCGCGATCACCGCGATCGTGGCCGGCACCGTGGTCGGCACCGCGATGCTCGGCGTGGCCGCGCTGATCGGGGCCCGGACCGGGGCACCGGCGATGGCCAATCTGCGTGGCCTGTTCGGGACGAAGCTCTCCTACCTGCCGACGGTGCTGAACATCGTCCAGTGCATCGGCTGGGGCGTGTACGAGCTGCTGGTCATCGCGATGGGCGCGCAGACGGTGGCGCACACCGACGGCTACCGCTGGCTCTTCGTCGTGCTGGCGGGCGCGGTGACCACCGCACTGACCATCTGGCCGCTCGGCGCGATAGCGGTGCTGCGTCGCTTCGTCGCCGCGGCGGTCGCGGTGGCGATGGTGTACTTCACCGTCCAGCTGGGCCGGGACGGCGTGTCCGACCCGGGCGCGGGCAACTGGCACGGCTTCCTCAAGGCCACCGACGCGATGATCGCGGTGTCGATCTCCTTCGTCCCGCTGGCCGCCGACTACACCCGGCACTCGCGCACCGCCCGCTCCGCGTTCTGGGGCAGCTTCTCCGGCTACACCGTCGCCCAGGTCTGGTGCTACGTGCTCGGCCTGTTCGCGCTGCTGCAGGCCGACGGCGACGCCACCCGGATCTTCGACTCCTTCCTGGGCGTCTGGGCCGGCTGGCTCTTCCTGCTGGTGCTGGTGCTGCGCGAGACCGACCAGTCCTTCGCGAACGTGTACTCGACCGCCATGTCGGTCCACAACCTGCTGCCGAGGGTCGACCGCCGGGTCCTGACCGGCGGCACCGGCCTGCTGATCACCGTGCTGGCGCTGCAGATCACCGAGTTCACCGACTCCTACTACGCCTTCCTCGGCCTGATCGGCTCGGTGTTCGTGCCGATGTTCGCGGTACTGGCGGTCGACTACTTCCTCGGCGCCGGGCGGCGCGGCTGGAACCTCGCCGACGACGCGCCGTCCCGCTGGCTGATGCTGCTGCCCTGGGCGCTGGGCTTCGCCGTCTACCAGGTGATCGCGCCGACCGCGATCGCCGGCTGGTGGACGGACTTCTGGACGTCGGTGCAGGAGACGCTGCACTTCACGCCCCAGGAGTGGACCTCGGCGTCGCTGTTCGGCTTCCTGGTGCCCGCCCTGGCCACCTGGGCGCTCACCCCGCTGACCCGCCGCACCGCCGCGGCCTGACCGTCCGGGCGCCCGGCGCCGAGCAGCCGAGCAGCGGGAAGCCCGGCACTCGACGGCCGGCGCCGCAGCGAAGACGGCCCCGCGGGTTGGGGCCGTCTTCGCCTCTGTGTCACTTCCGCCGCCTATCGTGGACGGCGTGACCAGCCCCGACCTCTCCCCGGCGGCGGCGCGCACCGCGCCGCCCGTCCAGGTGATCGCCCACCGCGGTTCCTCGCACGCCCTGCCCGAGCACACGCTCGCGGCCTATCGCCGGGCGCTCGACGAGGGCGCGGACGCGGTCGAGTGCGACGTCCGGGTGACGGCGGACGGGCACCTGGTCTGCGTGCACGACCGCCGGATCGGCCGGGTCTCGGACGGCCGCGGCCCGGTCTCCTCGATGACGCTGGCCCAGTTGGAGGCGCACGACTTCGGCGCCTGGAAGACGGGTGAGCCGAGCGCGGACCCGGACCTGCGCGGCGTCCTGCGGCTGGAGAGCCTGCTGGAGCTGGTCACCGACTGCGGACGTCCGGTGGATCTGGCGATCGAGACCAAGCATCCGGTCCGCTTCCGGGGCCGGGTGGAGGCCGAGCTGCTGCGGATGCTCGACCGGTTCAAGATCGGCGGAGCGCCGGAGGGCGACCGCCCGCAGGCCCGGATCATGAGCTTCTCCTCGCTGGCGCTGACCAGGGTGGCCGCCGCCGCACCGGAGTACCCGCGGGTGTTCCTGTTCGAACGGACCATGCCCCTGCAGGGCCGGCTGCGCCCGGGTGCCTCGCTGCCGGGCGGTGCCCGCATCGCCGGTCCGGGCATCGACCTGGTCCGGGCCAGGCCCCGGCTGGTGACGCGGCTGCGGGAGCTCGGCCACCAGGTGCACGTCTGGACCGTGGACGAGCCGGCCGATGTCGAGCTCTGCCTGGAGCTCGGGGTCTCGGGGATCATCACCAACCGCCCGGCGGAGGTCCTGGCCCAGCTCGGCCGGTGAACCGGTCCGTGCCCGCGAGGCGGCGCCGGTCCTCGGGCTCGGGGTTTCCCGAGCACCGCTGCATCCCGTCGAGCACCGTCGAGCCCATCGGGTCCATCGGGTCCATCGGGTCCATCGAGAACCGTCGAGCCCACCGGGTCCCATCGGGTTGTTTCGAGTCCTCCCAGGCCCATTGATCCCATTGATCCCACCAGTCCCTCAGGATTCTTCGTGCCCCGGGAAGCCTGGTGACCACTCACCCCACTTCGGCCCTGTCCGGCACTTCAGGCCCGTCGGTCGACGACCGCTTTGGTAGGGACTCAAACCTTCCCCGTCGTTTTCGGTCGGAAATTATGCGCTCTCACGACAGAGGGTGAGCACGGAATCACCTGCCGCGCACCGTCTGTCGCTCGGCTTGAAATGTCCGCGCGGGATCGCCGTACGGTCGTTTCCGACCCATTACCAAGGGGCATCCATCCCTCGGCATACGCTGAAGGAGGTCCGGGGGTGGCGTTGATGGTGGCGCGTGAAGTGCCGACTTCATCGACCATGGCAGTGCCGCACGGCCCAGCGAGTGTCGGGGTCGCACGGCGCCGACTGCGTCGAGATCTGGGAGACCGGGAGATACCTGAACCGGTCATTGATGATGCTGTTCTGATCCTTTCCGAACTGCTGAGCAATGCATGTCGCTACGCGCGGCCGCTCGGCCCGCTGCCCGTGCTCGGGCGCAGCGCCCGGGTGGAGATCGTCGACCAGGTACTCGTCGGCGTCCCGTCGGGACCGGCCGAACCGGTCAGGGCGACCGGTGCTCCGGTGTCGAGCGGATCCCCGGCCCGCCCCGAGGGCCAGGGCAAGGGACGGCCCACGGCCCAGGCCCAGCCGGACGACGGCGAGGGCGACGGTGGCGTCCTGGTGCGCTGGCAGATGCACGCGGACGGGATCCTCACCGTGGAGGTGACCGACGGCGGTGCGCAGACCCGGCCGTCCCCCGCCAGCCCGTCGCTGACCTCACGCGGCGGGCGCGGGCTGAGCATCGTCGACCAGCTGGCCAGCGACTGGGGCGTGCGCGACGCGCCCGGCGAGGTCACGGTCTGGGCCGCTCTGCCCGCCCGGGCCCGGCACGCCAGGCGCACCGGCGGTGATGCCCGCAGCGCCTGACCCTGCCCGAGCGCCCCCGCGCGGCGACCGGCGGCCACCCGGTCCGACGCTGCCGCGACGGCGTCCGCGTGGGCACTCCCCGCCCCGGCGCGTACCCACGCGCCGGGGGAACGTCAGTAGGCTGCCCGGAGCACACCGAAACCGCCACCGGGAGAGCCGCACCATGGGCAAGAAGGCCGCCAAGAAGGCGCCGCAGCACAGCCAGTCCACCACCGCCGTCACGGGTGAGATCCCCGTGGTCGGAGCCCGCGAGAACTGCCCGTGCGGTTCGGGTCGCCGGTACAAGGCGTGCCACGGCAGGGAGGCCTCGCACGCCGTTCAGGAGCTGGTGCACCGCCCGTTCGAGGGGCTGCCCGGCGAGGCCGACTGGGTGGCGCTGCGCGAGCTGGTCCCGGCCGCGACCGTGCCGCTGACGCTGGCCGCCGGGGTTGCCGAGGCCGCCAACGGCGACGTCCCGTCCGTGACGCTGGCCACCGTGCTGCCGCTGGCCTGGCCGGCGCTGCGCCGCCAGGACGGCTCGATCCTGCTCGGCCTGCAGACCCAGTCCGCCTCCGGCGACCTGAGCCGCGACCTGGCTGACGCCCTGGAGCTGGCACTGGCCGCCGAGCCGGGCTCGCCCGTCCCCGCCCGCCGGACCGTCGCGGGCGGCCGCCGCCTGCAGGACCTGCTGGACGACTCGGCCGAGTTCACGCCCGCCGTGCACACCGGCTTCGAGTTCTGGCTGGAGGACGCCGAGACCGCCACCGGCGAGGTGGCCGCCTCCCTGGAACGCGCCAACGCCTCGGCGATCCCCACCGAGAAGCTGACCGGCGTGGACTCCGCGTACTGGTGCGGCACTCCGGACAAGAACCACCTGCGCTGGGTGATGACCGTGCCGGAGGAGCAGCTGCTCGACGCGCTGGCCCGGCTCACCGCCGCCGACCAGTCCTCGCTCGGCCCGGACACCCGCCTGGTCGGCTCGTTCCGCGCGCACGGCCTGACCGTCCCGGTCTGGGACCTGCCGCTCGCCATGACCGCCACCGACTGCGAGAAGCCGGCGGCCGAGTTCGCCGAGCGGCTCGCCGCGACGCTGGCCGACCCCGCGCCGCTGACCGGCGAGGAGCGGCGGGCCCGCGCCAACCTGGTGAACCGTCAGGTCACCTTGAACTAAAGGGGACTCGGATCCGGGTGATACGCGTCACATTGTCCGCCGGTACTGCAATTTCCGGGCGGGCAGGGCCTCTTGGAAATTGGCGCGGGCGCGGATCCTTGTTACTGTCTAAAGAGTCCGGTCGCTGGTGCATCCCCCGTCGCCAGCGGCCGGATCTTTTGTTTTCCGGCCGGGCCGGTGGACCGTGCCCGATCCAGTACACCGCCCGCGCCGCCGGGCCGGTCCCGGCCGGCCCCCGCCCGCCGCATCGCCCGCACGGGCGATGCCGCCGACGGGAGCCCCGACGGGAGCGCCGGTCAGTACGCCGAGCGCCCGCTGTCCAACTGGACCGTCGCCTCGACCAACTCTCCCAGCAGCGGCCCGACCTCGGGCAGCCACACCCCGCCGTCCGCCGCCGGGCGCGGCGGCAGCACCCAGCGCACCCCGCCCCCCGATCCGCCGCCGGGCGGCAGCGACAGGAAGCCGCCCGACCCGTGGTACCGCAACGACCCCGGGACCCAAGGCAGTTGGGCGAGCATCTCGCCGAGCGCATCCAGCGAGTACGGGGCCACCAGCATCGCGTACCGGCCGGGCATCGAAAGCACCGGGCCGAGCGGCATCCGCAGCGCGGCGAGGTAGGCCAGCGCCCGGGCGCCGGCCGCCGCGGGCAGGCTGACCGCCGAGACCGTCCCGCCGGTCGCCGCGAGCACCGGCGCGTCCGGGCTCTGCCGCTCCCACCACCAGCGCACCATCCGGGCGTCGGTGGTGGCCGCCAGCAGCGGCGGGTCGTGCGGATGGGCACCGGGAACGGCACAGTCCTCGTCCCCGCACGAACAGTGGCCGCCGAGCAGCAGCGTGCCGGGGACCACCGGCCAGCGGTGGTCGGTGGCGGCGGCCAGGGCAGCGGCCAGCCGGACGGAACGGGCTGCCGACCGGCTCCTCGAATTCTCGCGCATGACGCTCGTTCCTTTCCGTGACCGCTCGGGGTCGCTCCGGCCCCGCCTGCCCACGTCGGGGAACGCCGCACCGGCCCGAACCGGGCTGGCGGGCTTGGCGAGCGGCGTGGCGGGGGTGGAGCACGGTGTGGAGCACGACATGAAAGAGCCGCGGATGAGAACAGCCCTTGGAACGAGAATCCCGTATGCGACCGGATGGACGCCGCCCGGGCGCGGTTGGTTCCACCGTACGAGTGAGTGACTTCCGGCCGACCCGGCCGACGGGCGGCGAAAGCATACGATCCGGACGGCCGTGGGGACCGTCCTGACGGTTCTGCCCGTTCTCCGGCCGCTCCATGCCCTCGGGCCCGGCCGGGGCGCGCACGAACGGAGCGGCCCCCGGGCCGGGCCCCACCCGACGGCGACCACGGCGGTGACCACGGTGGGAACGCGGCGGGGAACCGGCCACCCGCGTAGTCCTGGATCTGGACATGCCCCGAATGGCCTGTGTAGAAGTGGTGGCATTGCTGTCGATCAATGACGAGTAGTAACGAATCGAGGCGAAACACGCCCTTTGGCCGTGCTCGCTCCGATCGGCCGTACCCGGGGGTCCCGCATGACACGTACCGCGTCAGGAGTGGCGGCATGACCGAGTCCCACCCACCGTCGACATCCTTCGAGCCGGGCGATCCCCGTCGCCCCCGCGGGCTCTCGGTGCTCGACCATCCGGGTTTCCCCGGGACCCCCGCCGGACCGGCCGGGCAGCAGCTCTGCCCCTCCGACGAGCCCCAGGCCCGGTCCGGGGCGGCCGGTGCCCCGGAGGGCCGGACCGCACCCCCGGCCGGCCTGCAGGACCGTTTGGCCGGACGGCTGTCCGATTTCACCAGCCTCCAGGAGCACACCGAGCGGCTCGCCCGCGCCCGCGGCCTGACGGCCACCCTGGAGGCCGTACTGGCCTCCGGCACCGCGCTGCTCGGCGCCCGCCGCGCCCTGCTGGTCACCGTGCTGCCCGGCGGCGGTCCCAGCCAGCCGATCGGGTACGGCCTCGACCGCGCCAGCCTCGGCGCGCTGGAGACGGTGCCCGCGGAGCAGAGCCTGGTCGCCCGGCTGCTGCGCGAGCACGACCGGCCCGCCCAGGTGCAGTCGCACGACCTCGCCGACGACCCCGCGATCGGCGCCCGACTGCGCGAACTCGCCGCCCACCTCGGCCTCGGCGGCTGCCACGGCCTCCCGCTCGCCACCGAGGAGGACGGCCCGCTGGCCGCCGTCCTCTGGTTCTACGACGAGCCCGCCGAGCCCACCGAGCGCCAGCGCGAACTGGTCCGCCGGTACGGCGACGTCGCCGCCCCGCTGCTGGCCAAGCAACTGGCCGCGGAGCAGGTCCGGCGCACCACCGAGGCGCTGTGCCGCGGCCTGCTCCCGGACCGCCTCCCGCAGCCCGCCGGCCTGCGGCTGGCCGCCCGGCTGGTCCCGGCCGGGCTGGACCGCTCGGTCGGCAGTGACTGGTACGACGCCATCCCGCTGCCCGACGGCACCGTCGGCCTGACCGTCGGCAGCGTCTCCGGCGACGGCCCCGGCGCCGGTCCCTGCTCCGCCCCGGGCGCGGCGGCCGCGATGGGCCGGGTCCGGGCCGCGCTGCGGGCCTACGCCGTGCTGGAGGGCGAGGACCCGGTCTCCGTCCTGGGGGATCTGGAGCTGCTGCTCAAGACCACCGAGCCGGCCCGCAGCGCCACCGCCCTCTACGCCTGGATCGAACCCGACGAGCGCCGGATCACCCTGGCCGGGGCCGGGCACTGCCCGCCCGTGCTGGTCACCCGGCAGGGAGCCGAGTTCGTGGAGACCTCGCTCTCCGCGCCGCTCGGCATGCTCTCCTGCTGGGAGGCGCCGGGCGTCGAGCTGACCGCCGGGCGCGGCGACACCCTCGTGCTCTACACCGAGGGTCTGGCCCGCCGCTTCGGCCCCACCCTGCACGCCGGGCAGGCCAACCTGCGCCGGGCCGCCGCCGACGCCCCGCGCGACGTGCGGATCGACCCGGACCGGCTCTGCGCGCACCTGCTGGCCGTCTGCGCGGACCGGGACACCGGCCCCGCCACCGACGACCTGATGCTGCTGGCCGCGCGCTTCGAGTAGCCGGCGGGGCCCGGGGCCGCGGCCCCGCGGCGGCACCTCCCGGCCGAAGGGCGCCGGAGGTCGAGCGGCCGGGCGTCCGTACCATGGACGCACGGCCGCCCACGTGTGTCGCGATCCGACGCCCCCCGGCCTTCGCCCGGGGGACCCCCATGGGCGGCACTCGCGCAAGGAGGCGACGTACGTGACCGAGGACCGCACCCCCGCGGTGGCCGAGAACCCGGAGGCCACCGGCGGCGAGGAGCCGCAGCAGTTCAAGGGCCGCAAGAACGGCCTGTACTCGGAGGTCTCCGACGAGCTGGCCGCCTCGATGAAGTCCGGCTGGGCCGACACCGAACTGCACGGCCTCACCCCGGTCGCCCAGGCCCCGTACGCCGCCGAGCGCCGCGCCCGGCTCTCCGCCGCCTTCCCCGGCGAGCGCCTGGTCGTCCCGGCCGGCACCCTGCGGGTCCGGTCCAACGACACCGACTACAACTTCCGCGCCGCCAGCGAGTACGTGCACCTCACCGGCGACCAGACCGAGGACGCGGTGCTGGTCGCCGAGCCCACCGGCGAGACCGGCCACGCCTTCGGCCTCTACCTGCTGCCGCGCTCCGACCGCGAGAACGGCGAGTTCTGGCTGGACGGCTACGGCGAGCTGTGGGTCGGCCGCCGCCACAGCCTCACCGAGCAGGAGCAGCTGCTCGGCCTGCCGGTGCGCGACGTCCGCAAGGCCGCCGAGGAGCTGGCCGGGCGCGCCACGGCCGACGCCGTCCCGACCCGGATCGTGCGCGGCTACGACGCCGGCCTGGAGGCCGCGCTCTCCGACGTGCTGGACGCCGGCAAGGACGCCGGGCTCAAGGAGTTCCTGAGCGGCCTGCGGCTGGTCAAGGACGAGTGGGAGATCGGCGAGCTGCGGGCCGCCTGCACCGCCACCGTCAACGGCTTCACCGACGTGGTCCGCGAGCTCGGCCAGGCCGTCGCCACCTCCGAGCGCTGGATCGAGGGCACCTTCTGGCGCCGCGCCCGGGTCGAGGGCAACGACGTCGGCTACGGCACCATCTGCGCCGCCGGCCCGCACGCCACCACCCTGCACTGGGTGCGCAACGACGGCGAGGTCCGCCCCGGCGAGCTGCTGCTGCTGGACGCCGGCGTGGAGACGCACACCCTCTACACCGCCGACGTCACCCGCACGCTGCCGATCGACGGCCGGTTCAACGAGCTCCAGCGCAAGATCTACAACGCGGTGTACGACGCGCAGGAGGCCGGCATCGCGGCGGTGAAGCCCGGCGCCCGGTTCCGCGACTTCCACGACGCCTCGCAGCGCGTGCTGGCCGAGCGCCTGCTCGCCTGGGGCCTGCTGGACGCCTCGGTGTACGACCTGGAGAAGGTGCTGGAGCTGGGCCTGCAGCGCCGCTGGACCCTGCACGGCACCGGCCACATGCTCGGCCTGGACGTCCACGACTGCGCCCACTCGCGCACCGAGGAGCACGTCGACGCGCTGCTGGTGCCCGGCATGGTGCTCACCGTCGAGCCCGGCCTGTACTTCCAGCAGGACGACCTGACCGTGCCCGAGGAGTACCGCGGCATCGGCATCCGGATCGAGGACGACATCCTGGTCACCGCCGACGGCAACGAGAACCTCTCGGCCGGCCTGCCGCGCCGCGCCGAGGACGTCGAGGCGTGGATGGCCTCGCTCGCCTGACCGGCACGCACCCAGGGCCCGGCTCCCCGAGTGGGGGCCGGGCCCTGCCGCGTGCGCTACTTGGCGACCACCTGGATCTGGAGGGTGCTCTCGCCGGCCACCCGGAAGCTCCCGTTGCCGTCCGACGACTCCAGTGCCATGACCAACGGAAGGGCCCCCGGCCCGTACCCGGTGGTCAGCGTCAGCCGGTAGTTCACCGTCACGCTCTGCCCCGGGGCGACGGAGACCGGATAGCCGCTCTCCAGGCCGGAGAATCTGTTGAGCCTCGAGAGAACCATCGGGTACCAGGCGCCCTCCTGCCGGCGATCCAGGATGGAGGTCTCCGCCGTCGCGGGGAGCGGCGAACCCGCGTAAGGACCCGCGTACAGCACGGCCTTCGTCGAGGTGTAGCTCGTCTTGCTGGTGTTCTTGAAGGTGACCGAGAACTCGACCGGGGTGCCGTCGTTCGGCACTTTCTGGCCCGCGGTGACGCCGGTGGCCGAGATGCTCACGTCGTTCGCGTACGGCGAGATGTGGCCACTGACGTCCAGGCTGTTGACGATCGCCTGCAGTCCGGCCTGGTAATCGGACGTGAGACCGATCGCCGACACGAACACCTGGTCCTTGGGCAGGGCCCACATCTGGGCCGTGAAGGAGTCCTTCCCGTTGCAGGTGACCTGCCACTGCGACTTGCGCGCGGGGCGGCCGGCCACGGTGGGCGTGGTCTTCGCCGGGCCGACGCTCTTCAGCTGGCCGTCCACTTCGTGCGGGTTGCCCCACACCGGACAGTAGGGCTGGTGGCCCCAGCCGCCGGAGGAGTCGAGATCTTCCAGCGCCGGCCAGGTCATGGGCTCGGCGTCGTACGCCGTCACCTCCACACCGTACGGGTCGCAGTCCTTGAAGGTCGCGCCGTCCGGAGCCCCCGGGCTCAGCAGGCAGAGCCGAATAGCCTGGGGGCCCTCCTCGACGGGCCGCCAGCCGTCGGGGATCTTCAGTTTCACGCCGTGGAGGGTGTACGGCGTCGACGGCGCCGGGGCGGTGGTGCTCGACGTGGCGCTCGGGGCGGAGGACGAAGTCCGACCGGCGGCCGGAGCGACCGGCTCGCCGGTGCCCGTGGGGTCGGCCGCCGGTGCGGAGGCCTCGGTGATGGCGGCCGCCGGGCTCTCGGAGGGGGCCGGCTCCGCAGTCGGGCTCGCGGTCGGGCTCGGGCTCGCGGTGGCCGTGACGGTGGCCGCCGGGGCCGGGTCGCGCTGCTCGGCCACCGTGTCACCGCGGAAGCCGAGCACGCCGAACGCCATCGCGGCGGCCAGGCCGAACAGCGGCACGGCGGCAAGGTGGACCGGCTTCAGCCGGCGCACCCGCCGGTTCGGCGGTGCGGCCGGGCGCAGGTCGTGTGCGGTGATCTGCGTCGCCCGGGCGCTCATCGCCTCGCGGAGCAGCCGTTCCATCGGGGTGTCGTCCGGCCCGTCACCGTCTCCGCCGGTCCGGCGGGGAAGCTTGTCGGTCATCGAACCTTCTCCAGATGCTTTTCCAAGGCGTCCAAGGCCCGGCTGGCGGTGGACTTCACGGCGCCCCGGGAGAGCCCCAGGGTCTCGGCTATCTGTGCTTCGGACATGTCCGACCAGTAGCGCAGCACCAGCACCTCACGCTGGCGGGAGGTCAGTTCCTGAAGGGCGACCAGGACGCGCCGGTGCTCGTCGTTGAGCACGGCGTGGTCCTCGGCCGACGGCGCGTCGGCCTCGTGCGGGGGAACGTACTCACGGGCGGTCTTGCGGCGGCGCAGCATCGACCGGGCACCGTTCAGCACGCTGGTGCGCAGGTACCCGAGGGCGTTGTCCAGGTCGTCCAGCTGCTCGCCCTGCCGCTGGTAGAGCTGGGTGAAAGCCTCCTGGACGACGTCCTCGGCGAGGTCCTGGTGGTCGACCAGCAGGACCGCCATCCGCACCAGGCCCAGCCGGTGCGCGTGGTAGAGGTCGGTCAGGGTGGGCCGTTCCTCCACCTCGGTCCGGCGCCCACCGCGCAGCAGCCGAAAGCCCGACCGGCGCTGCACCGCCTCCTGCTCGGACCCCGACGAAGCGTCCTGGCGGGCGGGTGCCCCGCTCGCCTCCTGCGCACCGAAAAACAGCCCGGTCAGCCCGGAGCGGAAGAAGCCACCGCTCCTCCCGCGTCCCGCGATCGGCCCGATGGCCATGGACATCCGCGCTCTGCTTTCCCCCGGGACGGCGCCCGGCGTGGACCGGACCGTCATGACACCATGATCAAGTTTGTGACCGGCGGGAATCCTGCCATTGCCGCAACTGCCGGCAGTCTCCGCCCCCCTGCAGGAATGGACGTGCGGGGAGGGCGGAGGTTGCAGGTGACTTTCCGGAAGATTCCGGCCTGGCCGGGAGAGCTACACTCACCGACATCCCGCCACCCGCCGTCCAGTCCGAGGGGACCTCATGGCCGACCAGCAGACCACCGGCCCGGTGGCCGTCGCGATCGGGCGGCGGCCGGAGCCGGTGCACGATGTCGCGGTGTACGCCTTCGACGGCATGACACCGTTCGAACTCGGGGTGGTGGTGGAGGTGTTCGGGCTGGCGCGGCCCGAACTGAGCGGGCTGCTGGCCACCCCCTGGTACGGGCTGAAGGTCTGCGCCGACCGGCCGGACACCGCGCTGCGGTCCGTCGGCGGCTTCTCCCTGACCGCCCATCACGGCCTGGACGACCTCGCCGCCGCCGACACCGTGGTGATCCCCGGGGTGCCGAACGCCTTCAGCGGCGTGGTCTCGCCCGGGCTGGTCGCCGCGCTGCGCACGGCGCACGAGCGCGGCGCCCGGATCGTCTCGATCTGCTCCGGCGCCTTCGCACTGGCCGCCGCCGGCCTGCTGGACGGCCGCGAGGCCACCACCCACTGGCGGTACGCCGAGCTGCTCCAGCAGCGCCACCCGTCGGTGAAGGTCAACCCGGACGTGCTGTACGTGGACAGCGGCTCCGTCCTGACCAGCGCGGGCAGCGCGGCCGGGATCGACCTCTGCCTCCACCTGGTCCGCCGGGACCACGGCGCCAAGGTGGCCAACAGCGTCGCCCGCCGCTTCGTGGTGCCGCCGCACCGGGACGGCGGGCAGGCGCAGTTCATCGAGGCGGCCGTCCGGCCGGTCGAGGAGGAGGACGACGGCATCGCCCGCTCCATGCAGTGGGCGATGGACCACCTGTCCGCCCCGCTGACGATCTCCCTGCTGGCCCGGGCCGCCCAGATGTCCGACCGCTCCTACCTGCGGCACTTCACCGCCCGCAACGGCACCAGCCCGATGCGCTGGGTGATCACCCAGCGCATCGCGGCCAGCCTGCCGCTGCTCGAATCCCCGGACGGCTCGGTGGAGGAGATCGCCACCGCCGTCGGCTTCGAGAGTGCCGCGACCTTCCGCCATCACTTCGGCCGGGTGATGCGGACCTCGCCGACCGCCTACCGGCGCAGCTTCGGTCGCGGCGTGGCCTGACTCCCCCGCCGCGGGGGGCCGGGCGCTACCCCTGCTCGCCGGTGCGCAACGCCGCGTTGGCGAGCATCGCGTCGTGCAGCCACTGGGCCAGACCCGGGGCGAGCTGCTCGTAGGTGGCGGTGAACCGCGGGTCGGCGACGTACATCCCGGCGATGCCGCGGTGGATCTCGAAGGTGCAGTCATAGAAGTTCTCGCAGATGTGCTGGCGGTGGACCTCGGCGAGGTCCATGGCCGGGCCGCCGTCGGCCGGTTCGCCGGCGGTGAAGGCCTCGACCAGGCGGGCGTTGAGCGCGTCCGTCTCGGCCTTGATCCGCTGCCAGTCGTCCTTGCTGTAGCCGCCGGTACGGCGCTGGGACTGCGCCCAGGCCTCGGTGTCGCCCCAGCGCTGCTCGGCCTCGGTCTCCCAGTCCTCCTGGTAGGACTCGCCGAAGACCTCGAACTTCTCTTCCGGGGTCAGCTGAATGCCCATCTTCTGTGCCTCCATGGCGTGTTCGACGGCCGCGGCCAGTTCCTGGAGGTGGCTGATGCGGTCGGTCAGCAGCTTGTGCTGGCGCCGCAGGTGCTCGCTCGGGCTGACCGAGTCGTCGTCCAGGATGGCCGCGATCTCTTCAAGGGAGAACCCGAGTTCGCGGTAGAACAGGATCCGCTGCAGCCGGTCGAGGTCGGCGTCCTGGTACCGGCGGTAGCCGGCCGGGGTTCGCCCCTCGGGGGCGAGCAGTCCGATCTCGTCGTAGTGGTGCAGGGTGCGGACGGTGACCTTGGCGATCTTCGCCACCGCCCCGACCGTGTAGCCGCCGCTCATGCGCCCACCTCGCTGCGCTCGGCGGTCGCTTCGCGAGACGCGCACCTCTTTCTGAATCGCTCGCTGTCCTCGCTCATGCGGGTTGCTCCCTTCTCGCTGACCACGACTCTCCCGCCTCCCGTTGCGTGAGGGTCAAGCCCAGTTTCGCGGGGCCGGGTGCCCCGGGCCGCGTATCGCCGGCCCCGTCCGGCGTGCACCGGCCCCGTCCGGCCCGCACCATCCGCCTCAGGGGCTGTCAGCCCCGTGCGAGTCTCCGAGCGGACGGCCCCGGACGGGCCCCGGCTTGGACGAAGCCGCCTATTGCCGGGGCCGGACGGCAGCCGCGACCATGGCGCCATGACCACCACCACCGCGCCCCTGGTACGACGGCTGGCCGCGGAGGCGGTCGGCACGGCCGCGCTGGCCGCCGTCGTGGTCGGCTCGGGCATCCAGGCCGCCGCGCTCAGCCAGGACGGCGGGGTCCGGTTCCTGGCCAACGTCGGCGCCTCCGCGCTGGCCCTGGCCGTCCTGATCGAGCTGTTCGGCCCGGTCTCCGGCGGGCACTTCAACCCGCTGGTGACGGTCGGCGCGTGGTGGACCGGCCGGCGCGACGGCAGCGGGCCCACCCTGCCGGAACTCGGCGGGTACGCCGCCGCGCAGGTGGTCGGCGCGCTCGCCGGGACGAGCCTGGCCAACGCGATGTTCGGGCGGCCGTTCGTCGAGCCCTCCGGGCACGGCCGGGACGGCGGCACGCTCTGGCTCGGCGAGGCGGTGGCCACCGGGACGCTGCTGCTGGTGGTCGCCGCTCTGACCGGCAGCGGACGCGGCCGGCTGGTACCGGCGGCCGTCGGTCTCTGGGTCGGCGCGGCCTGCTGGGCCACCTCCTCCGGCGGCTTCGCCAACCCGGCGGTCACCCTCGGGCGGGCCCTGACCGACAGCTACACCGGGATCGCGCCCGGCTCCGTCCCCGGCTTCGTGCTCGCCCAACTGGCCGGGGCGGCGGCCGGTCTGGCCCTGGCGGGGGCGTTGTTCGGCCGCTCCGGGCCCGCCCGGCCCGGCTCCGTACCGGACGACGCGCGCGATCTGCTCCCCGGCCCGGCGACCACGGCCGGCTGAGCCGACCGCACCGCCGCTCAGCCCGCGGCCCCCACCAGCGCCCGCTCGCGGCGCCGGGCGGCCCGGCCGCCGCCGTCCTTCCCGGAGCGCGGACGGCGGTCCTGCCGGGTGGGCCAGAGCAGCACGTACGCGGCCGACAGCACCACGAAGGCCAGCCGGACGAAGCCGCGCGCCGAGTCGGACGGGATCAGCAGCGTGCCGCCGTAGAGCGCGGCCAGGGCGATCCAGCTCCACCACGGCACCAGCCGCTTCTGGCCGACCGCGTCCCACAGCAGGGTGCCGAGCAGGATCGACGCGGTGTAGTAGGTGTAGACGCTGGGGTCGAACAGGATCCGGGCATCCGCTCCCAGCAGCACGACGGCCGGCCACCTGCCGCGCCACACCGCGATGCTGCCCAGCGCCAGGCCCAGGCCGAACTGCAGCGGCCGGTCCCACCACGGGGTGGTCGGGTCGGTCACCCCGAACCAGCGCAGCGCGGAGGCCGGCTGGTTGGGAATGGTGAACTTGGCGGCCGCCACCGTGTCCAGGTTGCCCAGGTAGAACGGCAGCCAGGCGACGGCCACCAGGGCGACGAACCAGAGCGCGGTGCGCAGCCAGGCGGGCCGGGGCAGCGCGAGGATCAGCGGGGCGAAGGCCAGCGCCCAGGGCTTGGAGTCCACCGCCAGCGCCAGGTAGACGCCGACCTGGAGGGCCCGGCCCCGGCTGAGCGCGTGGGCGGCGAGGGTGGTGAAGAAGAGCGCCAGCACATCGTCCAGGTGCGCGAAGCGGACCGAGACCTCCACCCACATCGGGATGAACGCCAGCCCGGCGACCAGCAGTCGCTGCTGCAGCCGGCGGTGGTTGGTGCCGGTGCCCAGGTAGTACCAGGCGGCGGTGCGGCCGACCAGGACGAGCATCACCAGGCCGAGGCCGGACATCGCCGCCTCGGCCACCACCTGGCCGGTGTGCGCGGGGAACGGGCTGAAGAGGCGGGCGACGGCCAGGCTGACCGGGCCGATCTGCAGCTCGGGGTGGTGGGCGTAGAGCGAGAGTCCGCCGTCGGCCTGGCCGCTGAAGAGCAGTTCCTCGCCCTGGCGCAGGTAGTGCCAGGAGAAGCCGCCGCTGGGCTCGACCAGCAGGAACCAGAGAACCGTCCAGCCGACCAGCAGGACGTGGTGTCTGCGCACCGGCAGACCGGCTATCCGCCCGGTGGCGGCCTCGTAGTCGGTGGTGGACCGTGCCGACCGTGCTCCCCGCACCCCTGTACCTCTCCCGACGCCGAGCCCCCTTCGGCCGGTCATCCTATGCGACCTGACGGAAGCGACCGCGCCCCTCGGGTGTCCGGTGGAGGGACATCCGAGGGGCGCGGTCGGCGGCCGGGGCCCCCGAAACCCGGCACGGCCGGGGCTCAGCGGAGCCGGCGGATCAGCGAGGCCGGAGGATCAGCGGAGCCGGGGCTCAGCGAGGCCGGTGTCAGCCCTGCTGGGCGGACTTGCGGCGGCGGAGCACCACGAGGGTGCCGGCACCGGCCGCGAGGACGACGCCACCGGCGACGGCGATGAGGGTGGTGTCGTCACCGCCACCGGTCTGCGCCAGCGCCTTGTCGGCGGTGTCGGCCGCGCCCTTGGCCTTGGTGACGGCGGCCGGGGTGAGCTTCGGCGGCGTCACGGTCGGCACGGTCACCGGGAAGTCGATCGGCTCCTGCACACCGGTACCGCCGGTCGGCGGGACGGAGGGCGTCGAACCGGTCGGCTGCGCGGTCGCGGAGGACGACGCGGTGGCGGACGCCGAGGGGCTGGCCGACGCCGAGGCGGTCGCCGTGGCGGACGGCGTCGGGGTGGCCGTCGCCGACGACGTGGGGGTGACGGTGGGCGTGGGCGTCGCGGTGGCGGTCGCCGTGGCCGTGGTGGTCGCGGTCGCCGACGGCGAGTGGCTCGGCGACTGGCTGGCCGACGGGCTGCCGGTCGGCTTCACCGTGGGGCTCGGCTTGCCGGTGCTCGGGCTGGCGGTCGGGCTCGGCTTGCTCCCGGCCTTGATGGTGAAGCCGGCGCCGGTGATGCCGTCGCAGCTGAAGTGGCCGTTGCCGACGGGCTCGTGGGTCTGGTCGTCGAGCTGCTCGGAGAAGACCACCGGCACCACGCCGGCCTTGCCGAGCGGGGCGTCCTTGGTGAACGAGGCGCGGACCTTGATGGAGACGTCCTTGCCCCGGTTCACGCCGAGCAGCGCGTCGTCGGAGTCGACGCCGCCCAGCAGGATGAGCACCGCGTCGTCGTCGGAGTCCCCGCCACCGGGTGCGACCGAACCGGGCAGCCAGCCGCCACCGGGCAGCTGGTACTCGACCTTGAGGTCACCGGCCTCCAGGCTGCCCGCGCGGTTCTTGAACTTGAGCAGCGGGATGAAGACGAAGTCGTGCCGGGTGGAGTTGTCGATCCGGAAGGTGAACTCGCGGGCGTCGCCACCGGCGACGAAGGTGTCCGGCACCCCGCGCACGGAAAGGTCCAGGCTCTGGCGCGAGGCCTTGTCGGCCTGCGGCGCCGCAGCGGCGGACGGGGAGCCGGTGGTGCCGACGGCGACGGCGCCCTGGGCACCGGCCAGCACCATCGAGGAGGCGAGGGCGGCGGCGCCGGCAAGGGCGAAACTGCGACGTATGGACATGGACAAGGAGAACCTCACGAGAGAGTCCGGGCGCGGCCCGGGAGCGCGGAAGGACGGGGCTGTCCGAACAGCGGTCCCCCACGAAGCTGAAAGTCCGACGGAGACTACCGAAAGATCCAGCCACTCCGGAAGGCGGGTGCCACCCTTCGTGCACCACCCTGACCGGATACTGTCCGGTTGGCCCAACTCCGTCACTTCATAAGGCTTTTGTGGCCAACCGTCAGATGACCCCAGGGTGACCGGTACACGGCCGGAACGCTGCCGCCGACAGCCCTGCGGTGGCGGAAAATCGCCGCCAGGAGGGCCGGGCCATGGCCCCCTTGGCGGCCGACCGGGCTGAGCCGGGACGGCCCGGCTCAGCCCGGTCGGTCCGGGTCAGCCCGCGAAGAAGGACTTGGCGGCGACCAGCGCCCGCTCGTCGTTCAGCACGTCGCCCGGGCGGGTGCCGTTGCCGAGCAGCGCGCCGCCCCAGCGCATGCCCATGTAGTCGGCGCAGAGCCGCAGGGTGGCGATCAGCGGGTCCGCCTTGTCCGGCTCGGTGGCCAGGGCCGTGACGGCCCAGATGGTGCCGCCGGACAGCCTGGCGCGGAAGTCCGCCCCGGGCACCCGCAGCCAGGCGGACCAGTGGTCGAGGTAGAGCTTGGCGCTGGTCGGCAGCGAGTACCAGTACACCGGCGCCACGAAGACCAGGTCGGTCGCGGCCAGCGTGGCGTCCAGCAGGGTGCGTTCGTGGCCGGACGGCGCGCGGAAGCCACCGTCGTCGCTGTGCCGGCGGTCCTCGAACGGGGGCAGCGGGTGCTCGCTCAGCCGCAGCCACCGCTGCTCGGCGCCGGCCGGAAGACTCGCCTCGGCGGCCAGCCGGGCCAGCTGCTCCGAGTTGCCGTCGCTGCGTGAACTGGCGTTCAGGAAGAGGAACGAACGCGGCGCTGCGGCGCCGGCGGCGTGCTCGGACATCAGGACCCCCGTGCGGACTGTGACAGAACCCCGAGCCTACGACAGCGCTCCGAGGGCTCCGCCGGGCGCTACGGCAGCGACCCGGCGCCGCCGCACGGGTACGCGGGTCCCGGCGCTACGGCGGCGACCCGGCGGGCGGCAGCGGTCGGTCCGCGTAGAGGTGCGGCAGGTCGCCCTGGATCGGGTCGCGGCGCAGGCCCTGGTCGGTCGGTCCGAGCCGGTGGGCGACCCTGCGGGAGACGGCATGGTGGCCGGGGATCCAGGCCACCGGCGGCACCGCCGGGCCGGGCCCCGGCGGGCCGGCCGCTACGCCGGCAGGCCGGCCCGGCGGCGGGCGACGGCCGCGACGGCCGCCCAGTCCTTCTCGCCGTCGCCGTGCGCGAGCGCGTCGAGGAAGGCGTCCCGCAGCACGCTGCCGAAAGGGAGCGGCACACGGGCCGCGGCACCGGCGGTGAGCGCGAGGTCGACGTCCTTGAGACCCAGCGGCAGTTTGAAGCCGGCCGGCTCGTACCGGCGCTCGGCGACCATCGCCCCGTAGCCGGAGTAGACCGGCCCGGGGAAGAGCGTGCTCGTGAGCATCTCGACCAGGTCGGTCGGGCGGACGCCGTTGGCCTCGGCCAGGCTGCACGCCTCGGCCATCGACTCGATCGCGCAGGCCAGCAGGAAGTTGGCGCTGATCTTGGCGGTGTTGGCCTGGCTCGGGCTCGCGCCGAAGTGCCACGTCCGCCGCCCCATCGCGGCGAGCAGCGGCTCGACCCGGGCGAGCGCCTTCGGGGCGCCGGCGGCCAGGATGTTCAGCTCGCCGGCCGCCGCCACCGGGGGCCGGCCGAGGACGGGCGCGGCGACGTAGCCGATGCCGTGCTCGGCGTGCAGGGCCTCGGCCCGCTCCGCGAGCGCCACCGAGACCGTCGCCATGTTGACGTGCACGGTGGCCCGGGCTCCGGCCAGCAGGGCGGGGTCGAGCAGCAGCCGCTCGACCGCGGCGTCGTCGGCGAGCATGGAGACCACCGCCTCGGCGGCGAACGCGTCGGCCGGTCCGTCGGCGGCCTGCGCGCCCTGGGCGACCAGCGCGGCCACCGGCTCGGGCGAGCGGTTCCAGACCCGGACGGAGTGACCGGCCCGCAACAGGCTGGCGGCCATGCCCTGCCCCATCGCGCCGAGCCCCACGAATCCGACCGTCATCGCGGCCATCGCACACTCCCGTCGTCGTTCGGCGAGCCGACCGGCCGGACCGACCGACGGACCCGGCGACGGACGGCCGGCCGAAAGCCGCCGGACCGGTGCCGGCGTGCCGGAACGGACGAGCCGAGTCAGGTGGGCCGAATCAGGTGAACCAAGTCAGGTGGGCCGGAACAGATGGACCGGACGGGTGAGCCGTCCGGCCGCGGCCCACCCGTTCCCGACTGTACGTCAGCCCACCGGCTCCGCCTCGATCAGGCGCACGCGCGCTCCGGCAGCCGGGCCCGGCCCGACTCCAGCTCGGCGACGACCCGGTGGCGCAGCAGCTCGTACTGGGCCTGGAGCCGCCCCGGACGCTGCGGGCGGGCGACCGGCCGCCCGGGGCCGACCCGCTCGTCCGGGCCGAACTGCTCGCGGGTGAGGTCGATCTCGAAGCCGGTCGCGAACCGGTTCCACCAGTGCAGGTCCGTCCGGACGCCGCCGACGTGCACCTCGCCCATCATGAGCTCGCCGCCGAGCAGGTCGTGCAGGACCATCGCCGTCACCCCGCACTGACCGCGGGCGGGATTGTCCGGACGCCAGTGGGCCAGATCCTCGGGCGCACAGGTGTCGACACCCCAGGAGGAGCGGATCGCACGTTCGATGTCGTTGAGGGTCCACGCCGTCATAGCGGGAAGCCTGCCACGCCCCACTGACAGCGGCACAGGCTTTTCAATGGGCCACCCCGTGTTCTGCACTGACCTTCTCGATCTTCACCCGTACGAGCAGCTCGCCGGGGACGCCGTTGCGGGCGCCGTACTGCTCGGCGAGTTCCTCGCCCATGTACCGGGCGGCGATCCGGGTGGCCCAGGCACGCACCTCGGCCAGATCGTCGCCGAGCCGGGCGGTGCCCTGGACGAGGACGTAGGAGAACGGCGGCCGCTCGTCGTCCACGCAGATCATCACCCGGCCGTCCCGGGCCAGGGTGCAGCCCTTGACGGTGCCGGCGCCGGTGTTGAACAGGATCTCGTCGCCCTCCAGCAGGAACCAGACCGGCGCGACGTGCGGCCGGCCGTCCGCCCGGGTGGTGGCGATCTTCGCGGTACGGGTGCCGGCGGCGAGGAACGCACGCCATTCGGCCTCGGTCATGTGGGGCATGCGTTCATCCTGGCCGCTGCGGCGCTCCGGCGCAGCGGATCCCGGAGACCCGGTGGGCCGGTCGCGGGACACCACCCCGCCGCGGGCACCACCGGACACGCGAACCATCCGGCACGCGAAAGCCGGTGCACCGGAGCGGTCGGGGGTCCGCTCCGGTGCACCGGCCGCCGTGCCGGGCGCGCTCCGCCCGCCGGGCCCTGGTCGCCGAGCGCCGGGCCCTAGTTGCCGAGCGCCGCGACACCCGCCTGGGCGAACTGCTCGTCCAGGTCGCCGCTGGGCGCGCCCGCGACGCCGATCGCCGCGACCGGTGCGCCCTTGGCCTGCACCGGGGCGCCGCCGGCCAGGAACAGCGTGCCCGGGATGTCCGTGAGGTTGGGTGCCTGCGCCAGGCGCTTGGCCAGTTCGGAGGTCGGCGCGTTCCAGGAGACGGCCGTGAACGCCTTGCGCTCGGCGGACACCGGCGACTGCGGGCCGGCGCCGTCGCCCTTGAGCAGCACCCGGGTGATGCCGTCGCGGTCCACCACCGCGACCGAGACGTGCTGGCCGGCCTTGGTGGCCGCGTCCAGCGTGGCCTGGGCGGCCTTCGTCGCGGCCTCGATGGTCAGACCGGTCGTCTGGGTGAGGTTCTTGTTCTGGGTGTCGGCCTGCACCGCGGCGGCGACGGCCGGGGTCCCGGTGGTGTCGGCACTGGCCGAGACGGCGCCGACGGTGGCGGCGGCCAGCGCGGCGGCGGCGACGGTACCGGTCAGCACCCGGGTGCGCACGGAGGTCTTCTTCATGGTCAAGCTCCTCGTCGGATCGGTCGGGGGCCGCGGCCGGGATCAGGGGGCCAGGTCGGGCTCGACGGCTTCGGTACCGATCCTCCGGCCGCCGACCCCCCGGGCACATCGACGGTCCGGCGGCTGCCGGCGCGCATGATGGAGGACGGCCCCGTCAACCGATCGGCTGATGCGCGACCCGGTCGGACGGGTCACCATCGAGGGATCGACGCAGGTCAGCGCGGGTAGGCCAGGAGTGTCGACAGCCGCGGTAGGCAAAAAGTGTCGACGGCAGAGTGGAAGGAGCCGCCCGTGGAGCAGGACCGTCCCGTCGGCGGCGAGCCGGCCACCGCCGCCGCCCCCGCCGACCCGGACGCCGGCCCCCTCGCCGCCGACGACCCGGACGCCGGCCGGCTGGCCGTGCTGCTCGACTCCGCCTTCCTGCTGCTGCTCGCCACCGCGCTCAGCCGCTACCTCGGCCACCACCCCGGCAACCCCCGCATCCCCTGGGTGATCGGCCTCGGCCTCGCCCTGGCCGTCACCCAGCCGGTCGGCTCCTGGCTGGCACACCGCCGGCCGCCCGCCCCCGGGCGCCGGCGCAGGCTCTGGCCGCTGGCCCTGGTGGTCGCGCTCTGGGTGGTGCTGGTGCTGGTGGCGCCGAGCTTCGCCTGGTGCGCCGTCCCGCTGGTCTACACCGCCCTGCGCACCCTGCCCGCCCGGGCGGCGATCCCCCTGGTGGCCGCGCTCACCCTGCTGGTGGTGATCGGCGAGGTCCGGCTGCCGGGCGGGGTGGACGCCAACCTGGTGCTGCTGCCACCCGCCGTGGCGGCGCTGGCCACCGCCGTCTTCCTGTACATGGAACGGCAGGCCGAGCGGCAGCGGGCGCTGATCGCGGACCTCGTCCGCACCCGGCGCGAACTCGCCGCCACCGAGCGGCGGGAGGGCACCCTGGCCGAGCGTGAGCGGCTGGCCATGGAGATCCACGACACCCTCGCGCAGGGGCTCTCCAGCCAGCAGATGCTGCTTCAGGCCGCCGACCGCACCTGGGAGGCCGACCCGACGACGGCCCGTGCCCATGTCCGCACCGCCGCCGAGGTGGCGGCCCGCAACCTCGCCGAGGCCCGCCGCTTCGTCCACGACCTCGCGCCCGCCGAACTCGCCGACGACCGCACCCTCGACCAGGCGCTGCGCTCGCTCGCCGAGCGGGAGTCCGCCGAGAGCGGGCTGCCGGTCCGCTTCCACCTGGACGGCGCCCCGGTGCCGCTGCCCGCCGCCGCGCAGTCGGCGCTGCTGCGGATCGCCCAGGGCGCGCTGGCCAACGTCCGGGAGCACGCCGGGGCCTCGGCCGCCGCGCTGACCCTCTCCTTCCTCGGCGACCAGGCCGTGCTGGACATCGCCGACGACGGCCGGGGGTTCCACCCGGGCGGGCCCGGCGGCGCGCGCCCCGGCCCGCCGGGCGCCGCCGGCGGCGGTGGCGGACGCGGTCACGGCCTGCCCGCGATGCGGGCCCGGCTGCGGCAGCTCGGTGGCACCCTGACCGTCGAGAGCTCCCCCGGCGAGGGCACCGTCGTCTCCGCCGCGATCCCGCTGGAGCCCCGCCGAGCCCCCTTGGAGCCCCGATGAGCACTGCCCCCGCGACGCCTCCGGTCCGGCTGCTGGTCTGCGACGACCACGCCGTCGTCCGGGCCGGCCTGCTGGCGCTGCTGGCCAGCGCCGGTGACATCGCGGTGGTCGGCGAGGCGAGCGACGGCGAGGAGGCGGTCGAGCTGGCCGCCCGGCTGGCGCCGCAGGTCGTGCTGATGGACCTCCAGCTCGGCGAGGGCATCGACGGTGTCGAGGCCACCCGGCGGATCACCGCCGTGCCCGGCGCACCGCATGTCCTGGTGCTCACCACCTACGACACCGACGCCGACATCACCAGGGCGATCGGTGCGGGCGCCACCGGCTACCTGCTGAAGGCCGAGCGGCCGGAGGAGCTGTTCGCGGCGGTGCACGCGGCCGCGCGCGGCCGGACGGTGTTGTCGCCGCCGGTCGCCTCGCGGGTGATGGCGCAGATGCGCGCCCCCGTACCGCAACTGACCGAGCGTGAGCAGGAGATCCTCGCCCAACTCGCGCAGGGGCTGGGCAACCGGGAGATCGCCCGGGCGCTGTTCATCAGCGAGGCCACGGTGAAGACCCATCTGGGCCGGATCTACGACAAGTTGGGCGTCGACACCCGGGCCGGCGCGGTGGCCGTGGCCAAGGAGCGCCGTCTGCTGCGCTGAGCGCCGGTCCGATACCGCTCCGTGTCGGACCCTCCCCCGGAGTGTCTGCTTCCGGGCTCGGGGGACACCCCGGCGCCGGTCGGACGTTCAGCCGAACGGGTGAGGCCGGCCGGGCCTCAAGCTCTCGTCCGCACTGCCCCGCCCTCCTCTCGGGGCCCTTCGACGGTCGATCAGTACGTTTACGGAGCACCCTTGCAGGAACAGCGCGCCCCGGCATCCGATCGATGATGCCCCCTCACTCGGGGACACGCACCCGGAGGCCCACCTCGGGAATGTGGATATTTCGTGGATCTCGCTATTGACAAACCAACCACTCGGTTTGTTAGCGTGGAGATCAACGACGCCCCCGGTGGTGGGGCCTCGCCGAGGTCTGTGCGACCCACCCTCGCCGGAGGGTGATTGCCAGGGGGGCGGCGAGGGACCGGGGAGTCGGGGGGTACGGCGCGCCGATGCCGTGTGCTGGGAAGGCGCGGAGCGAGTCCGGGGGGACTCGCTCCGCGCCTCCTCAACGCCTCACCTCGACGCGGCGCCACCGCCCGCGCCGCCCGCGTCAGACCATCGCGCTCCAGAACGGACAGCAGACCTCCGGCAGCGGCCTCGTCCCACCCCCGGCGCACGAGCCTTCGGGCCCGCCGCGAGCAGTGCCCGCCCGCTCGGAGCGGGCCACTCCCGGCGAGGTCGCCGTCAGCCGGGCCTCCCCCAGCGCCCCGAACTCCAGCGCGAGCCGGTAGCCGTCCGGCGTGGTCGCGGCGACTCCGGGCAGGTCGCGACAGGCGTTCACCGAGGTGATGGTCCAGCCGTGGCGCCGCCACCCGGCCTCCACCATGGCCGGCAGCTCCCGCCGGCGGGCGGCCGAGATGATGGTGACGATGTCCCGGCCGCGACCGACGTACCACTGGACGCCACCGTCGGCCGGGCCCGAGCCGGGCGCCTGCAGGCGCGCCCCCGCGCAGGGCACCGCGTGCCGCCAGGACAGCGCCGGCCGGACGGCGTCCAGCGTCTCCCGCAGCAGGTGTTCGCAGCGCTCGGCGGCGACGGCCTGGTCCACCGCCGCCCGCGCAGGCGGCGCGGGGGATCCGGCCGGCTCCGGCCACGGGGGCCCGACCGGGATGTCGACGTTCACTTCGGCTCCACCAGACTGCACCGGGCCCTCCGCACTTCTCCCGGCGTTCAACCCGGGAAGGGATTCCGTCACTGCGTGGACGGCACGCCGGAGCGCCACAGTTCCACGCCCCGCGTCGCGCGCCACGGTGGCGCGGCAGGCCGCACGCACCGCACACACCCCAAGAGTAAACTGCACCGAGTAGTGCAATTGACGCCGCGAAGGAGAGACCCCGATGACCGCAGGGACGCCAGGAACGCCGGGGAGCGCGGCGGCCGCCGCGGGCTCGCGCCGGATGCCGGAGAAGCGCCAGGCCATCGCCCGCGCGGCGAGCACGGTCTTCGGCCGCGAGGGCTACACCCGGGCCAGCGTGGACACGATCGCCGCCGAGGCCGGGGTCTCCAAGCGCACCATCTACAACCACTTCGGCGACAAGGAGAAGCTGTTCCTGTCCGTCGCCCTGGAGACGGCCGGCGAACTGACCGAGGTCATCGCCCGGTTGGCCGACCGGCACCTGCACAAGATCGTCGACCTGGAGGCCGACCTCACCGCCTTCGCGGTCGACCGCGTCCGGGCCGTCCTCGCCGCGGGCGACCACTACGCACTCGGCCGCACGATCCGCGCCGAAGCCGGCAACATCCCGCCCGAGGTGCTCGCCGCCTGGCTGGACGCCGGCCCGCTCGCCTCCCAGCGCGACCTCACCGCCCACTTCGGCCGCCTCGCCGGGCTGGGACTGCTGCGGATCGAGGACGCGGAGCTCGCCGCCACCCAGTTCACCCTGCTCACCTTCAGCGGCGCCGCCGACCGCACCTTCTTCGGCGCGATCCACGTCCCCGAGGCCGAGCTGCTGCCCGGCATCACCGCCGGAGTCCGCGCCTTCCTGCGCCTCTACGGCAGCTGATCCGACCGCTCCGCGAGGGCCGGCCCCGACTCCGGGGCCGGCCCTCGCCGCACACCCGGCCACCGCACGAAGCCCCCGAGCAGCTGGACGCCCGGGCCCCACACCCTCCCGCCGCAGACCCGGGCGCCTTCGCGGGCCCCAAGGTGCACTGCACGGTGTAGTTGCTCACTTTACCTACACCGTGTAGTTTACTTTTTGTCGTAAGGAGCCTCCGCCCCGACCGGACAGCGATCCGCACCCGACCCACCGAAGGGACCCAGCCATGCCCACCGTCACCGTCGACACCGCCCGCATCCCCTACCGCGTCGTCGGCGAGGGCCCCGAGACCCTCGTCCTCGTCCACGGCACCGGCCCCGGCTCCGCCATGTGGGACCACCTGCTGGACGGCTTCACCGACCGCTACACCGTCCTGCTCCCCGAGCTGTCCGGCAGCGAGAGCGCCGAGGACGACGGCGGCGAGCTGACCGTCGAGACCCTCGCCGCACAGGTCAACGCCGTCATCGAGGACGCCGGCCGCGGCCCGGCCGACGTGGTCGGCTTCTCGCTCGGCGCGGTCGTCGCCACCGCCGCCGCGGCCCGCCGACCGGAACAGGTGCGCCGCCTGGTCGCCGCCGCGGGCTGGATCAACGCGGACGACGAGTACCTGCGCAACATGATGACCGTCTGGCTCGCCATCGCCGGCGACACCGCCGCCTTCGGCCGCTACGCCACCCTCACCGCGTTCAGCCGCGGCTTCCTCAACGGGATCGGGCGCGCGGGCGTCGAGGCCAACGCCGGGTTCATGCGGCCGACCCCCGGCACACTGCGCCACATCGGCCTCAACCTGAACCTCGACGTCACGGAGCTGCTCCCCCGCGTCCAGGCCCCGACCCTGGTGATCGGCTGCACCCAGGACGCCACCATCCCGGTGGAGAACGCCCGCCGTCTGCACGCGGCCATCGCCGGCAGCGAGTACGCCGAGTTCGACGCCGGCCACGTCGTGGTCGTCGAGCAGCCCGAGGCCTTCACCGCGACGGTCCGCACCTTCCTCACGGCCGCCTGACGGGACGGTGACCCGCCCCGTCACCCCGGCCGCCACCACCGCCCCGGCGTCCGATCCGCACCGCCGCCGGGACGGAGGCCGGAGCACATTCCTCCCGCGTCCACAAGACCCGCGACAGAACGTCCGATTATCGATCCCGCCGGGAACAGGAATTGACCGGTCGTCAGTTCACGGAGAAGGCGGGCCCCGCCCGCACCAGCCACTCCCGAACCGCTCGAAGAACGACCAGGAGACGATCGTGCGCATACTCTTCACCGGCCCGGCCGCGCCCAGCCACCTGTTCCCGATGGTGCCGACCGCGCAGGCCCTGCGTGCCGCCGGGCACGAGATCCTGTTCGCCAGCCCGAAGCCCATGGACCAGCTCCGGGCGGCCGGCTTCCCGATCACCGAGATCGGCGACGGCCGGCCACTGCGGGAGGCGTTCGCGGAGGCCACCGGCGACACGCGGTACTCCAGGCCGGACCTGGACCAGGACGAGATCCTCGACCTGGCCGCCCTCGCCTTCGCCCACGCCTCCCGCCCCACCGTGGACGACCTGCTCGCCGTCGCCGACGCGTGGGAGCCCGACCTGCTGATCCACGACTCCTGCCTGGCCTCCGCCCAGCTGGTCGCCGCCAAGCTCAAGATCCCGGCGGCGCTCCAGAACTTCGGCTTCACCTCCGGCCTCGACCTGACCGCCCGGCTGGCCACCCACTTCACCGACGTCTACGAGGCGCACGGCGTGGCCGGCCCGGCCGACACCACCCCGCTGGACATCGTCCCGGCCTCGCTCGGCGGCGACGGGGGCGGCCTGCGGATGCGCTACCTCCCCTACAACGGCGGCGGCGTCGTCCCCGGCGACCTGCTGCGCCGGGGCACCCGGCCGCGGGTCGCCGTCACCCTGGGCACCGTGGTCGCCGACATGGACGGCGTCCACGCGATCACCCGCCTGATCGAGTCGGCCGCCTCGGTCGACGCCGAGTTCCTGCTCGCCGTCGGCGGCGCCGACCTCACCCAGCTCGGCACCCTCCCGGCCAACGTCCGGCCGCTGCCGTGGGTCCCGCTGGCGGAGCTGCTGCGGGTCTGCGACGCGGCGATCCACCACGGTGGCTCCGGCAGCACGCTCACCGCCCTGCAGGCCGGCCTGCCCCAGCTCCTCCTCCCCCAGGGCGCCGACAACTTCGCCGTCGCCGACATCCTCACCGCCACCGGCGCCGCCCTCCGCTCGGCCTCCGACGACGTGGACACCCCGCTGCTCACCCGCCTCGTCACCGACCCGGCGCTCCGCGACGCGGCAGCCCGCCTGCGGGCCGACAACGAGGCCCTCCCCACCCCCGCCGCCCTCGTCCCGGCCATCGAGGCCCTCGCCACCGGCCCGCGCTGACCCGCGCCGGCCCACGCCGATCCGTTTCCCCGGGCCGACCCTGGGAACACCGAAGCCGCAGGTCGGATGACCTGCGGCTTTCGCGTGCCGGGCGCCCGTTCGGCTCGCCCACTCAGACCGCCCACTCAGGCCGCCCGTTCAGGCCACCCGTTCGGCTCGTCCGCTCAGGCCGCCCGCTCCCGGCTGCGCAGCGCGGCGCGGGCCGGCAGCCAGGTGCCCACGGCGGCGAGCGCGGCACCGCCGGCGAGGACGAGCGCGAGCTGGCCGATCGGCACGGCGACCGAGGCGGTGCCCCGGGTGATGCCCTGGGCATAGGTGCTGAGCACCGCGAACGCGATGCCGAGGCCGAGGACCGTGGCGATCGCGACGGAGGTCGCGGTCTCCCAGCCGAGCATCCGGCGGACCTGGCGGCGGGTGGTGCCGATCAGCCGCAGGGCGGTGAACTCCTGGCGGCGGTCGGTGATGCTCATCGCCAGGGTGTTGAGGACGGCGATGGCGACGAAGGCGATGATCAGGCCGAGGGTGACGTAACCGATCTGGGCGCTCGTCCGGTTGCCCGCGGACTGCGCGGCGGCACGGTCCAGGACGCCGATGCCCGGCTCGGCCCGCAGCGCGGCGGCCAGCGCCTGCCGGGTGACACCCTCGCCCCGGACGAGCAGATGGTCGTCGAGGGGGACGTCGACGTGCGCCGCGACCAGGTCGTGCGCGAGGGTCAGGTCACCGAAGCCCAGGCCGCGGGCGTACAGGGCGACGACGGTGACCTCGGCCGGAGTGCCGTCGGCGAGGGTGAGCCGGATCCGCTGGCCGAGCCGGTAGCCCAGCCCGTCCGCGGCCGCCGCCGTACCGTCCGCCAGCGCGGTGATGTCGCCCGCGGTCACGCCCAGGTCGAGGGTGTCGGTCAGCCGCTCGGGCGTGACCGCCTGCACGCCGCGCCTGGTCAGGCCGTCGCGGACCTGGGTGTGCAGCACCCGGGTCACGGTCCGCACGCCGGGGACGGCGGCGACCGACGCGGCGGCGGCGGAGGGCACCCCCGGCCCGACCACGAAGTCGGCGACGCTCCCGAGGTCGCGCTGCGCACCCGAGGCGTGGTCGACGGTGGTCTGGGTGAAGAGGATGGTGCAGGCCATCGCGACCAGCAGGGTCAGCGGGGTGACGACCGAGGCCAGCCGGTGCACCGCGGCCCGCAGGTTGTGGGCGGCGAGGTAGCCGCCGACCCGGGACGCCCGCAGCGGCAGGCCCAGCACCGCGACACCGGCCCGGACGACCGGCGGACCGAGCAGGGACAGCGCCGTGCACCACAGCAGGACGGCGATGAAGCAGACCGGGGTGGAGGCCTGGTCCGAGTGCAGCACGGTGAGCAGGGCGGTGAGGACGACGGCGCCGACGGTGGCGAGGACGCCGAGGGCGATCCGGGCCCAGCCCAGACGCGGTGGCTTGAGCTCCGCCTCGCCGAGGGCCTCCACCGGCTTGATGGCGGTGGCCCGCCGCGCCGAGATCCGGGCGGCGCCCCAGCCGGCCAGCAGGGTGGCGCCGGCGGCGGCGATCACGGGGAACGGGGAGAGGACGACGGGGAGGTTCGCCGGGATCACGTCCAGCGCGACGAACCGGTCGCGGAGCCAGCCGCCCAGCGGCAGGCCTGCGGCGGCGCCGAGGACTCCGGCGGCCAGGCCCACGGCGAGCGCCTCGCCGCCGATCATCTTCCGCACCTGCCGGCCGGTCGCGGCGACGGCGCGCAGCACCGCGATCTCGCGCTGGCGCTGCTGGATCGACAGGCCGAAGGTGCCGACGACGACCAGCAGGGCGACGAGCAGGGAGGTGCCGGCCAGGACGGCGCCCATGCTGACCAGCCGCACCTGGGCGTTGGCGGCGTCGGGGAACTCCACCGGTCCGCGGTCGTCGCCGGTACGGACGACGGCGGCGGGGGTCGTCGGGGTGGCCGGGGCGCTCCGGAGCAGGGCCTCGACATCGGCGGCGGCCGAGGGCGCGGCCGGGAACACGCCGATCGCGCTGAACAGGCCGTCGTGGCCGGCGAGCTGCCGGGCCCGCTCGGGGGCGAAGAACACCGCGGTCTGGCCGGCGAAGCCCTGGGCGGTGACGCCGACGACGCGGACGGTCAGCGTCCCCGTGGCGGTGCGGGCCTGCGCGGTGGAGCCGACGGACAGGTGGGCCCGGGCGGCCGTGGCCGCGTCCAGCACGACCTCGTCGGCGGCCGACGGCGCGCTCCCGGAGGCCAGCGTCACGCCGGCCAGCGGCGCGGACTCCCATCCGTGGCCCCAGGACTCGCTCGTGGGGCCACCGGGCAGCAGCACCGGGAAGGTCACCTCGGTGCTGACGGCCCGCACCGATGGCAGCGCCTCGATGCGCTCGGCGAGTGCGGCCGGGACCCAGGCGTGGTCGGCGATCGGCTTGGCCTTCTCCTTGACCTTGCCCTTGCCCTTGTTCTCGACGTGGTGGACGTACTGGTCCCCGGCGACCACGATCGGCGCGGCCGCGTACCGCTCGGGCTGGACGCCGCCGAGCAGTCCCGTGGCCAGCAGCGTCCCGCAGCCGCAGACCAGCGCGGCGGCGCAGAACAGGGCGACGAAGGCACCGGCGAAGCCGGCCTTGCGGTACCGGAGGGTGGCGAAGGCGAAGCTGAGCATCATCGGTTCCACGCTCCCAGGCGGATCATGCGGTCGGCGACCTTGGCGGCGGTCGGCGCGGACATCGTGTCGGCGACCCGGCCGTCGGCCAGGAACAGCACGTCGTCGGCGTAGGACGCGGCGACCGGGTCGTGGGTGACCATGACGACGGTCTGGCCGAACTCGTCGACGGTCTGCCGGAGCAGGGTCAGGACCTCGCGGGCGGTCATGGTGTCCAGCGCGCCGGTCGGCTCGTCGGCGAAGAGCACCTCCGGGTCCGAGATCAGGGCCCGGGCGATGGCGACGCGCTGCTGTTGGCCGCCGGACAGCTGCCCCGGGCGGTGTCCGGTCCGCTCCTGCAGCCCCACCCGCCCGACGAGTTCGGCCAGCCGCGCGCTGTCGGCCCGGCGGCCCGCCAGGCGCAGCGGCAGCAGGATGTTCCGCTCGACGGTCAGCGACGGGATGAGGTTGAAGGACTGGAACACGAACCCCGCACGCTCCCGGCGCAGTTCGGTCAGCTTGGTCTCACTGAGCCGCGACAGGTCGGTGTCCCCCAGGCGGACGGTCCCGGAGGTCGGGCGGTCCAGCCCGGCCGCGCAGTGCAGGAAGGTGCTCTTGCCCGAACCGGACGGGCCCATCACCGCGGTGAAGCCGCCCTTGGGCAGCCGCACCGTCACCTCGCGCAGTGCGGCGACGGCGCCCCGCCCCTTGCCGTAGACCTTGCTCACGGCTTCCAAACTGATCGCTTCGCTCATGCTTTCAGCCTGCCGAGCCGCGAACTCCCGGGACAGGGAACGGATCACGAGCCAACCGTGACATCGTCACGGGTAGGGTCGTCGCATGATCAGACTCCTGCTGGCGGAGGACCAACACGTGGTGCGCAGCGCGCTGGTGGCGCTGCTGGAGCTGGAGCCCGACCTGGAGGTCGTCGCCCAGGCCGGCTCGGCCGACGACGTGGTGCCGCGCGCCATGGTCGCCGTACCCGACGTGGCGGTGCTCGACATCGAGATGCCCGGGCGTACCGACGGCCTCCAGGCGGCCGCGGCGCTGAAGGAGAAGCTGCCGAACTGCCGGACCCTGATGCTCACTTCGAACGGACGGCCCGGGCTGCTCCGCCGGGCCCTGGAGGCGAAGGTCGACGGCTTCCTGCTGAAGACCGCGCCGCCCGAGGAGCTGGTGGCGGCGATTCGGCAGGTGGCCGGCGGTGGCCGGGTACTGGACCGGGGGCTCGCCGTCGCGGCCTGGGACCTCGCGGACAACCCGCTGACGCCGCGTGAGAACGGCGTGCTGCGGGAGCTGGCCGAAGGCGCCGAGCCGCCGGAGATCGCGGCGCGGCTGCACCTGTCGACGGGGACCGTCCGCAACGTGCTGACCGCGGTCGTCGGCAAGCTCAACGCCCGGAACCGGACGGACGCGGTGCGCATCGCGCGCGAGGCGGGCTGGCTGTAGCCACCGGCGGTGCTCCGGTGGCCCGCGGGGCCTCAGCCCGCCGGCACCTCGGCCCGCAGCAGGTACCAGCCGTCGTCCGGGCCGGCCGTCACGGTCCCGCCGATGGCGGTGAGCCGGACGGCCAGGCCGCCGATCCCGGAGCCGGGCGAGCGGACCCCGTCCGGCACCCCGTCGTTCTCCACCTCCAGCCGCACCCAGTCCTCACCCGCCGAGGTGGCGATGCGCGCATGGCGGGCGCGGCTGTGCCGCAGGATGTTGGTGACGGCCTCCCGGAGCACCACGCTCAGCACGGCCCCCGCCGCCGCCGGCACCGGTACGTCGTCGACCTCGACCTTGATCGCGGCCGTCTCCAACACCGCCTTTGCCGAAGCCAGTTCAGCCTCGAACAACAGCCGGGGGCCGCCGCCGACCACCGTCCGAAGCTCACCCTCCCCGCGCTCGGCCAGCCGCACGATGTCCCGTAGCTCGGCCCGGCCGCGGCCGGGGTCGGTGGCCGCCAGGCGCCGGGCGAGTTCGGCCTTGAGCAGGATCGCGGTCAGTCCGTGGCCGAGCAGGTCGTGCAGGTCGCGGGCGGCGCGCAGACGCTCGGTCACCACCGCGGCACGGGCCAGGCCCGCCCCCGCCCGTTGCAGCTCCCGCACCAGGCGGACCAGGCGCAGCACCCCGTGGACGACCACGCAGGTGATCAGGACGTCGACCGCGGCGAGCAGCGCGGGTGCCGCGCCGCCGCCGGTGATCACGCCGCCGGCCACCGCCGCCGCGGCGGCGAGCGCCAGGCCGGTCCGCGACGGCAGGGCGATCAGCAGCGCGCCGGCGAGGATGCCGACCGCGCCGATCCAGTTCCGCCCGAACCAGGGCAGCGGCACGAGGGCGACAGCCGCCGAGGCGAGCAGGACGAGGCGGGCGTGGCGCGGCGACTCCTGGGTCGCGAAGCGGATCTGGAGCCCGCAGAAGACCAGGAGGGCCGGCACGCCGAGGCCGAGCAGGGGCACCGGCACGAGCAGCACGGCCTTGACGCAGAAGGTGCCCAGGACGAGGAAGTACAGGCCGAGCACGGTCCGCAGCTCGGGCGGATCGGCGGCCGCCGCCGGCGCGGGGGTGGCCGCCACCGCCGCCTCGACGGCGAACCGGCCGTCCGGTTCCAGACCGGCCGTCAGCCGCCCGCCGACCGCGTGGACCCGGTCGGCGAGGCCGTCGAGGACGTCGGCGCCGAGCGCGGCCGTCGGCACACCGTCGCTGACCACCCGCAGCACCACCTGCCCGGTCCGCTCGCCGGTGACGATCTCGCACCGCCGCGCGTCACCGACCCGCACCACCGCGGTGACGGCCTCGCGCAGCACCGTCGCCAGGACCGTCCCGGCCGGTCCGAGCGGCTCCGAGTGCCCGATCCGGAGGTCGGCGGCGATGCCCGCGGACGTCAGCAGGGCCCTGGCACTGGCCGCCTCGGGAGCCAGCGAGAGGCTGCGCAACTCGGCCGCCGTGGCCCGGGTCGCCGCCAGGGTCCGGCGGGCCGCGGCGAGGAGGTCGTCCAGGACCGTCGGGTCGCCCCGCAGTGCCAGGCCGCGGACCTCCGCCAGCCCCTCGGAGAGGTCGGTCTCCAGGCCGGCCGCGATCCGCAGCCGTTCGGCGGTCACGGCGGAGGCCGCCAGCGTGAGCCGCGCGGCGTGCGCCCGCGTCGCGAACAGCGCCAGCGTGGTGACGGCGTACAGCATGATGCCGCCGATCGCCACGATGAGCGTCATGTCGACGGTGTCCCGCACGCTGCCCGACCGCGTCAGCTCGATCAGCGCCGCGGAGCCGCCGAACAACAGCAGCGGGATCCACCGGCGTTCGAGCAGCAGCGAGGCGGCCGGGAGGCAGAGCAGACCGATCGAGACCCCGAGCGGCACGACCGCGAGACCGCCGACGGCCAGTTCGACCGCCGTCCAGGCCACCGGTGGCACCACCGGGGCGAGTCGCCGCAGCGCCGGCGTGCTGTGGCGAAGCTGCACCACCACCAGTGCGAGGCAGGCTGCCACGACCGCAAGGCCGGCCCCCGGCTCCGCCGGGACGCGCGCCAGCCCCTTCAGCAGGTGCACCGAGACCACGGCGACGGCGGCCGCGACGACCAACGCGTGCGACAGCCGCGACGCGACGTCCTTGCCCGGTGCCCCCTCCACCCGGGCATGGTACGCGGAGGACGATCAAGGAGGAACGCCCTTCGGGCCCGGCCACCACGGCCCGGGGCCGCCGGCCCCGGGCGGGGAATCAGCCCGGCGGACGGCGTTCTCCGGCCCGGCGCGGGCGGCGGGAACCGGACCCGCGCCGGCCACTGGCGACCGCCGCCGACCGCTCCTACCGCTGCGCCGGCGGTGGGGAGAGGCTGTCGAGCTCGCGCGCGAGCCGGGCTCCCTCGCGGGTCATGATCTCCGGGTCGCGCAGCGCGTTGGCGAGCAGCGACATGCCCTGGTAGGCGCCGACGAGTGCCAGCGCGTGCCCCTCGGGGTCGGCCACGCCCAGCCCGCGGTACTGCTGCTCCACCCAGTCCAGCAGCTGACGGATGACCTGCCCGGCCGCCAGGTCGAGCCCGCCCTCGGCCCGCTTGTCGAGCTCGACGGCCAGGGTGCCGGTGGGGCAGCCGTAGCGGGCCACGGTGTCGCGCTGACCGACCCACGTGGCGACCAGGCTCTTGAGGCGTTCGCGCGGGTCGGGGAGTTGGTCGAGCCGGTGGGTCAGGGCCGCCAGGTATCCGGAGTGCTCGGCGAGCGCGGCTTCGACCAGTTCGTCCTTGGTCTTGAAGTAGTAGTACACGTTGCCCGCCGGGACGTCGGCGGCGCGGGCGATGTCGGCGATGGTCGTGCGCTCCACGCCCTGCTCGTGCAGGACCCGGGCGGTGGCGGCCGTCAGGCGCTGCCGCTTGCCGGCGGCTGCCGCGCGAGGCGGCCGGGAATCCAGTGAGTCAGTCACCCCACTGACTATAGACAGCCCACCGCCCCGCCGTGCTAGCGTCACTCTCGACGGAGTAAGTCAGTCAACTAACTCAGACAGCCGAGGAGATCGACGTGATCGTTGTGACGGGTGCGACCGGGAATGTCGGGCGGGCGCTGGTGCGCATGCTCACCGAGGCGCAGCTTCCGGTGACGGCCGTGGCGCGGCACATCACCGACGCCGACGTGCCGCCGGGGGTGCGGGCGGTGGCCGCCGACCTGGCCGAGCCGACCGGACTGCGGGACGCCTTCGACGGCGCGCGGGCACTGTTCCTGCTGGTGGCCGGCGAGGACCCGGACGGCGTCCTGGCGGCAGCGCGGGCCGCCGGTGTCAGCCAGGTGGTGCTGCTCTCCTCGCAGGGCGCGGGGACCCGACCGCAGGCGTACCGGCACCCGGCCCTGTTCGAGGCGGCCGTGCGGACGTCCGGGCTCGACTGGACCGTCCTGCGCTCGGGCGGGATGACGACCAACACCTTCGCCTGGGCCGAGTCGATCCGCACCCGGCGGGCCGCCGAAGCGCCGTTCGCCGACGTCGGCCTGCCCTTCGTCGACCCCGAGGACGTGGCCGCGGTCGCCGCCGCCGTCCTGCGGGACCAGCACGCCCACTTGGGCGCCACGTACACCCTGACCGGGCCCGCCGCGACCACCCCGCGCGAGCGCGCGGCGGCGATCGCGGCGGCGCTGGGTGAGCCCGTGCACTTCACCGAGCAGACCCGCGCGCAGGCGTACGAGCAGATGGCGCGGTTCATGCCGCTGCCCGTCGTCGAGGGCACCCTGGCCATCCTGGGCGGGCCGACCGAGGACGAGCAGCAGGTGAGCCCCGACGTCGAGCGCGTCCTGGGCCGGGCGCCGGCCGGCTTCGACAGCTGGGCCGAACGCAACGCCCCGGCCTTCCGCTGAGTACGGCGGCCGATCACCCCACCCGGCTCGACCCAAGACAGAGGGACGGACATGCCCGTTCGACACGTCCTCGACTCGACCATGCACCACCGGGAGTCCGGCGCCGGCGTGCCGATCGTCTTCCTGCACGGCAACCCGACCTCGTCCTACCTGTGGCGCGAGGTCACGCCGGCCGTCGGCGCCGGGCGGCTGCTGGCCCCCGACCTCATCGGCATGGGCGAGTCGGGCAAACCCGCGATCGACTACACCTTCGCCGACCACGCCCGCTACCTGGACGCCTGGTTCGACGCGCTCGACCTGCGGGACGTGATCCTGGTCGGGCACGACTGGGGTGGCGCCCTCGCCTTCGACTGGGCCGCGCGCCACCCGGCCCGGGTGCGCGGCATCGCCTTCACCGAGACCATCGTGAAGCCGATGAGCTGGGAGGAGTTCCCCGAGGGCGGGCGGGAGCTGTTCCGGGCGATCAAGACCGACGGCGTGGGCGAGTCGATGATCCTCGACGACAACGCCTTCATCGAGCAGGGCCTGCCCGGCACCAGCGCCACGGCGCTCACCGAACGCGTCCTCGACGTCTACCGCGCGCCGTACCCGACCCGGGAGAGCCGGCAGCCGCTGCTGCAGTGGCCGCGCTCGATGCCGCTGGGCGGCGAGCCCGCCGAGGTGGTGGCCAGGATCGAGGCCTACGACCGGTGGCTGGCGACCAGCCCGCAGGTACCCAAACTGCTGCTCACCTTCGACCCCGGACCGGGGGCGATGATGCACGAGGACATCATCGCGTGGTGCGCGGCGAACATCGCCGCCCTGGAGATCGAGCACTCACCGGCCGTCGCCGGCCACCACACCCCGGAGGACCAGCCGCTCCTCATCGCCACGGCCGTCTCGGCCTGGGCCGACCGCTTCGCCCTTCGCCGCCGTAGCACCCGCCCACCGATCCCGCCTGTCGATCTGCCGCAGTCACAAGGACATTGACGCCCACTGGGAGGAGCGGCAACCGTCCACCGGAGCCCGCTCAGGCCCGGCCCCTGGGCGATCAGCTCACCATCGGCCCAGACAACAAGAAAGCCCCAGGCCGTTGACCTGGGGCTTTCTCTCTGAGCGGGCGACGAGAATCGAACTCGCGCTATAAGCTTGGGAAGCTCATGTTCTACCATTAAACTACGCCCGCCTGATGAGCCGTCAGAGACCGCTCGATCTGCCCTCACTGTACCCCATTCGTGACGCCCGTTGCACAGGTGGCCCGGGGTCGTGGCGGAGCCGCCCGGGGCGGGGGTGGAGGCGTACTGTGTGGGCCGCGTGAGAGTGCTCCGGCGGGTGGGTTTCGGGGCGGCGAGCCATGCTGTGGAATGTCCGGAACATCCCCTAATGTGACGCTGTCCCGAGGGCTCCGCCGTTCGGGGTGCGATGAGTACGGGTGAGTACCGGGGTAAGGATGGGAAGGGGACCGATGGAGCAGCGCGCCGTCGTTCGTTGTGCCGAGGGGCACCTGTTCAGCACCACCACGTTCCCGATGCAGAACCTCGGGCCGGGCCGGTTGGGGCCCGGGCGGCTGATCCGCTGTCCGCAGTGCGGACGGATGCGCAGTTCGGTGCTGGCCGACGTACGGGAGCTGTCCGCGCCGCAACTGGCCCGGGCGATGCGGCTGGAGGCCGCGGAGTTCCTGGCCTGACGACCGGCACGAGGAAGGAACGGGCCCCGGGCGATTCGTCCGGGGCCCCGTCGTGCACGTAACCTCGGAGCGTGCTGCTCTCTGACAAGGACATTCGGGCCGAGATCGACAAGGGCCGGGTCATGATCGACCCGTTCGACCCTGCGATGATCCAGCCTTCCAGTATCGATGTGCGACTTGACCGCTTCTTCCGGGTGTTCGAGAACCACCGGTATCCGCACATCGACCCCTCCGAGGAGCAGCCGGACCTGACCCGGCTGGTCGAGCCGGAGGGCGACGACGCGTTCATCCTGCACCCGGGCGAGTTCGTGCTGGCGTCGACCTACGAGGTCATCACGCTGCCGGACGACGTCGCCTCGCGGCTGGAGGGCAAGTCCAGCCTGGGCCGGCTCGGCCTGCTGACGCACTCCACGGCCGGCTTCATCGACCCCGGCTTCAGCGGTCACGTCACGCTGGAGCTGTCGAACGTCGCGACGCTGCCGATCAAGCTCTACCCGGGGATGAAGATCGGGCAGCTCTGCCTGTTCCGGCTCTCCTCGCCGTCCGAGCACCCGTACGGCTCGGCGCGGTACGGCTCGCGCTACCAGGGCCAGCGCGGCCCGACGCCGTCCCGTTCGTTCCTGAACTTCCACCGCACCGAGGTCTGAGCAGAGAAGACGCAGCACGCGGCACGCACGGCGGGCGGCCACCCCTGGACGAGGGGGTGGCCGCCCGCGGCGTTGTCAGCGGTGCTCAGGCGCGCTCGGGGCGGGTGACGGCGACGAGTTCGCTGCCGTCCTCGGAGAGCCGCAGCTCGGTGCGGAGCCCGGCCAGCTCGCCCAGGTGGTGCAGGTGGGTGCCACCGCAGGAGATCCGCGCGGGGCCCTCGGGCAGCTCGCAGTGCCACTGGCGGCGGGCGGTGAGCTCGGGACCGGGGACGTCGATGCGGACCGGGGCGTCGGCGGCGACCCAGGCGGCCAGCTGCCGGTTGACCGCCTCGGTGAGGGCGGGCAGGGCGTCGGCGAGGGCCGGGAGGTCCTCGGTGGCCTCGGCGGTGAAGCCCTTCTTGCGGAGCGACTTGCCGAGCCGGTAGGTGTCGGTGCTCGCCTCGGTGTCCATCACGGAGGTGGCCATCGCGAGGCTGTCGAAGTCGGGGTTGCCGAAGGCGTCCGAGCGGCCCGGGTCCTTGCGCCAGCGCGGGGCGAGGGCCGCGTTCAGGGCGAGGGCGAGCAGGTGGCAGCCGCTGTGCGAGGCGCACAGCGCGGCGCGCCGGCCGGCGTCGACGGCGAGGGTCGCGGCCTTGCCGGCGAGGTCGCCCGGGTCCCCCTCGACCACGTGCAGGACCAGCCAGGACCACTCCTCGTCGCCGCGGCGGACCGGGATGTCGGCGCCGACCAGCGGCGCGCCCCCGTCCGGGCCCACCGCTCCGGTCAGGCAGTCGACGACGGCCAGTTCGGTGCCGTCCACGGTGAGGGTGCCGAGGTCGGCCGGCTGGTCGGGCCAGGTGTGGTCGAGCGGGTGGAACGGCGTCGCCTCGGTGACGACCGCGTAGCGGCCGCCGTCCAGCGGGTGCACCGCGAGCACCGGGGACTCGCCGGTCACCGCCCCGGCCGGGAAGCTGACGTGGGTGGTGGGGAGGGTCATGCCTGGCTCCGTGCGCGTGAGGGTGGTGGAAGCGGAACGGGCCCCGCAGGCGGGGCCCGTCGACCATTCTCCCCCGGGCCGCCGACGGGCGGCCCTCGGTTCGCTCAGCCCAGGGTGGGCAGCTTGATCAGCACCAGCAGCGCCAGGAGCTGGAGCGCGGCGGCGCCGGCGGCCTTGCCCCACGGCAGGTCGTGCACCCGGCGGACCATCGTGGTCAGCAGCACGGCGCAGAGCAGCCAGGTGGCCCAGCCGACGACCTGGACGACGATGTTGTCGGACGGCAGCACCAGCGCCAGCAGCAGCCGGGGCGCGTCCGTCGTCCAGCCGATCAGCACCGCCAGGCCGACCGTCGACTTCCACGGGCCGTCCCCGCCGAACTGGCGGGCCAGCGCGTACGTCACCGCGCCGAGGGTGGCGCCGGCCAGGGTGAAGCCGATCGCGGCGACGACCATGGCGGTGAGCGCGCTGGTGAAGGTCGAGTTGACCACGTCGTCGCGGGTCAGGCCGATGCCGAGCACGGCCAGCGCGCCGTAGAGCAGCGAGACGGTCAGCGCGGGCAGCCAGACCTGGTGGTCGCGGACGCGGTCGAAGGTCGCGGTCGGGCTGCGGAAGATCCCGGTCAGCAGCTCGCGCCAGTGCGGGCGCGGGCCGGTGGCGTGCGGGGCGGCCTGGCCGCCGGCGCGGTACACCGCGACGTTGTCCTCGTGGTGGCCGTCCTGCCCGTAGCCCGGCTCCTGGCCGTAGCCGTAACCCTGGCCGTAGCCCTGCTGGTAGCCCTGGTCGTAGCCGCCCTGCGGGTACGGCTGCTGCCCGTACTCCGCCGGGTACCCCTGCTGCGGGTACGGCTCGCCCGCGTACGGGTCGGTGCCGGTCGGGAAGGCGCGGGTGTGGCCGGGCTGGTCGGCGGCGTACGGGTCGTACCCGCCGGGACCCCCGGGAGCGCCGGGACCGCCCGCGGGGGCGCCACCGTGACCACCGGCGGGAGCGCCGCCCGGCGCCCCCTGGTGCGGAGCCGTCCCCCGGTGCGGAGCCGTGAAGTACTCCGGACCGTCCTGCTGCCCGTACCCCCCGGGCGCCCCCGCCGAGGGGGGAGGAGCCGACCACCCGCCGCGGGGGTCGGCGCCCTGACCGCTGTCGTATCGATTACCAGCCACGCTCCGAAGGTACCCGTCCGGCCGACTCCGCGTCGGTCGGGCACCGAGCCGGGGCCGGTTTGCAGCGAGCCTGTGACGACAGGGCGCCCCGGCCGCCCCGGCCGCCGCCGGCCCGGGCGTCCCCGCCGGCCGCCGGGGCGCCGCGGCGCCCCGGCGTCACCACCGCTGCGCGCTCGCTACCGCTGCGCGGTCACGGCCGGCGCGTGCACCGCCGCGGCCGCCGTGGCACCGGCCGGGCAGCCGCCCGGGCCGGCCGAGATGCGGACCGCGCCGACCGGCAGCAGCGTGCCGCAGGCGACCCGGATGCCGTTCGGCAGCTCGTTGTCCGACTCGACGATCGCGCCGTCGCCGATCACCGCGCCGTCCAGCGCCGTGCGGTCGCCGACGGTCGCGTACGCGCCCACGATCGAGTCCTTGACCAGGGTGTCCGGGCCGATCGACGCGCCGGGCAGGATCACGCTGCCCTCGACGATCGCGCCGGCCTCGACCACCGCGCCCTCGGAGACCACGGTCCCGCCGCTCAGCACGGCGCCGGGGTGGACGGTCGCGCCGGGCAGCAGCAGGGCGTCACCGGTGGGGCCGGGGACGGCCGGGGAGTCGACCTTGCCGAGGACCAGGTCGGCCGAGCCCCGGACGAAGGCCGCCGGCGTGCCGAGGTCCAGCCAGTACGAGGTGTCCACCACGCCGCGCAGCAGCGCGCCGGTGGCCAGCAGCTCGGGGAAGGTCTCGCGCTCGACGGAGACCTCCCGGCCGGCCGGGATGCGGTCGATCACCGAGCGGGTGAAGACGTAGCAGCCGGCGTTGATCTGGTCGGTGACGATCTGCTCGGGCGTCTCCGGCTTCTCCAGGAACTCCAGCACCCGACCGGCCTCGTCGGTCGGGACGAGCCCGAAGGCGCGCGGGTCCTCGACCCGGGTGAGGTGCAGGGTGACGTCCGCCCCGGCGGCCACGTGGCCGTCGCGCAGGGCGGCGATGTCGACGCCGGAGAGGATGTCCCCGTTGAAGACCAGGACCGGCTCGTCGGGGCCGCAGGTCAGCCCGGAGGCGGCGTTGCGGATGGCGCCGCCGGTGCCGAGCGGCTCCCGCTCGGTCAGGTACACCAGCTCGATGCCGTACGGGGTCCCGTCCTGGAAGTGGTCCTCGAAGACCTCCGCCAGGTAGGAGGTGGCGAGCACCACGCGGGTCACCCCGGCCGCGGCCGCACGGGCCAGCTGGTGCGCGATGAACGGGACGCCCGCCACGGGCAGCATGGGCTTGGGGGTGTGGGTGGTCAGCGGACGCAGTCGCGTGCCCTTACCACCGACCAGCATGATCGCCTCGGTCATGGTCTGCGCTGTTCCCTTGTGATCGCTGCGGCCCGGCCCGGCGGGCCGATACCTCCGTCAGTGGTCTGACACCCGCCCGGAGGGCCGGAACGGGTCGACCGGCACAGGGCCGGTCCGGCGCCTACTGTATTTCCTTCCGACCCGGGCGCTGCCGGGCGGTCCGCCGGTCGGCGTCCCGGCCGGTGCGCGGCGGCCCGGAGAACGCGGCGCGAAGTCCGGCGGAAAGCCCGGTGGTAGGCGGGTGGAAGCCAGGTGAAAAGCCCGGCCCGGCGGGCGCTCGTGGCATCCACCGGGCCGGGCAGTTGTAGCAGAACTGTCGAACAGCCGGGCGGTCGGGGCCCGACCGGGCCGACGGTGCCGGTCAGGCGTCGACGGTCTCCGCCGTCTCGGCCGGCGGCGCCGCCTTCACCGAGTCGAGCAGCAGCTGCGCGACGTCGACGACCTTCAGGTGCTCCTTGGCCGCGCCCTCGTTCTTCTTGCCGTTGACCGAGTCGGAGAGCATCACCAGGCAGAACGGGCAGGCGGTGGAGACGATGTCCGGGTTGAGCGACAGCGCCTCGTCCACGCGCTCGGTGTTGATCCGCTTGCCGATGCGCTCCTCCATCCACATCCGCGCGCCGCCGGCGCCGCAGCAGAAGCCGCGCTCCTTGTGACGGTGCATCTCCTGCTGGCGCAGCCCCGGGACCTTGTCCATGATCTCGCGCGGCGGGCTGTAGACCTTGTTGTGCCGGCCCAGGTAGCAGGGGTCGTGGTAGGTGATCAGGCCCTCGACCGGGTTCACCGGGACGAGCTTGCCCTCGTCGATCAGGTGCTGCAGCAGCTGGGTGTGGTGGATGACCTCGAAGTGGCCGCCCAGCTGCGGGTACTCGTTGGCGATGGTGTTGAAGCAGTGCGGGCAGGTGGCGACGATCCGCTTCTTGGGAGCGTCCTCCAGCGCCGCGTTCAGGGTCTCGACGTTCTGCGCGCCGAGCATCTGGAAGAGGAACTCGTTGCCCAGGCGGCGGGCGGAGTCACCGGTGCAGGACTCCTCCTTGCCGAGGATCGCGAACTGCACGCCGGCGGTGTGCAGCAGCTCCGCGAAGGCCTTGGTGGTCTTCTTGGCGCGGTCCTCCAGGGCGCCGGCGCAGCCGACCCAGTAGAGGTACTCGACCTCGGCGGGGTCGATGTCCTCACCGATCACCGGCACCTCGATGCCGGTCTCCTTCTTCAGCTCCTTGACCCAGTCCAGGCGGGCCTTGGTGGCCATGCCCCACGGGTTGCCCTTGTTCTCCAGGTTCTTGAGCATCGTCCCGGCCTCGGTCGGGAAGGAGCTCTCGATCATCACCTGGTAGCGGCGCATGTCGACGATGTGGTCGATGTGCTCGATGTCCACCGGGCACTGCTCGACGCAGGCGCCGCAGGTGGTGCAGGACCAGAGCACGTCGGGGTCGATGACCCCGCCCTCCTCGGCGGTGCCGATCAGCGGGCGCTCGGCCTCGGCGAGCGCCTCGGCGGGCACGCCGGCCAGCTGCTCGGGGGTGGCGGTCTCGTTGCCCTCGGTGTCCTTGCCGCCGCCCGCGAGCAGGTACGGCGCCTTGGCGAAGGCGTGCTCGCGCAGGCTCATGATCAGCAGCTTGGGCGAGAGCGGCTTGCCGGTGTTCCAGGCGGGGCACTGCGACTGGCAGCGGCCGCACTCGGTGCAGGTGGAGAAGTCGAGGATGCCCTTCCAGGAGAAGTGCTCGACCTGGGAGACGCCGAAGACGGCGTCGTCCGCCGGGTCCTCGAAGTCGATCGGCGCGCCGCCGCTGGTCATCGGCCGCAGGGCGCCGAGCGCGGTGCCGCCGTCCTCCTCGCGCTTGAAGTAGATGTTGAAGAAGGCGAGGAAGCGGTGCCAGGCCACACCCATCGAGGGGTTGATGCCGATGGTGATCGCCCAGGCGAAGGAGATGCAGATCTTCAGCATCGCGAAGAGGTAGATCAGGTTCTCCAGCACGCCGTGCGACAGGCCCTTGAAGGCCAGCACCAGCGGGTAGGAGATCAGGTACGTCGCCTCGTACGAGCCGACGCCCTCCAGCGCGCCCTCCAGGCCGCGCAGGATCATGATGCAGAGGCCGATGCCGAGGATCGTGTACTCGACGTAGAAGGCCTGCCAGGCGATCGAGCCGGCGAACCGGGACTTGCGGCCGGACCGCGAGGGCAGGCTGAGCAGCCGGATCACGATCAGGGTCGCGATGCCCAGGGTGGTCAGGGTGCCGACCAGCTCGGTGAAGAGCTCGTACGGCAGCCAGCCGCCGAGCACCGGCAGGACGAACTCCGCGTCGAACAGCTGGAAGAAGGCGGTCAGCAGGGTGAGGCCGAGCGTGAAGAAGCCCACCGCCACGAACCAGTGCGCGATCCCGACGATGCCCCAGCGGTTCATCCGGGTGTGGCCGACGAACTCGACCGCCACGGTCTTGGCCCGTTGGGCGGGCTCGCCGAATCTGGTGGGGTCCGACTGCCCGGTCCTCACCACCTTGAAGATGTACATCGCCGCACGGGCGGCGAGCGCGGTGCCGATCACAAACGTGACCAGCGAGATGACGATCGCTGCTAGCTGCATCGGCTCTCCGTCTCCTGCGGCTTCCCTGGTGAGCATGTCCTACGCGGGTGAGTGTACTCGCCGGTAATGTCCGGGCCGACGGCCCGGACATTACCGCTCGCCGACACTTCTCCAGAAGATGCTCAAGGTATGGCGGCAGTCACGTGAGTGCGTACTCACCACGCCCCCGGGCGGGTCGCCGCAGTTTGCGGCTCAGCAAAGTTGAGCGCCAGCGACTCATAGCTGTTGACGCCCTCCCTCCGGTCGTGCATCCTTGAGCCCGTAAAGCTCAACTCTTCCGTGGAGGTACCAACGATGGCACGCGCGGTCGGCATCGACCTCGGTACGACGAACTCGGTCGTCAGCGTCCTTGAGGGTGGCGAGCCCACCGTCATCACGAACGCCGAGGGTGCGCGGACCACGCCGTCCGTCGTCGCCTTCGCCAAGAACGGCGAAGTGCTGGTCGGCGAGGTAGCCAAGCGCCAGGCGGTCACGAACGTCGACCGGACCATCCGCTCGGTCAAGCGCCACATGGGCACCGGGTGGAAGATCAACCTGGACGGCAAGGACTTCAACCCCCAGCAGATCAGCGCCTTCGTGCTGCAGAAGCTGAAGCGGGACGCCGAGGCCTACCTGGGCGAGACGGTCACCGACGCCGTCATCACCGTCCCGGCGTACTTCTCCGACTCCGAGCGCCAGGCCACCAAGGAGGCCGGTGAGATCGCGGGCCTCAACGTCCTGCGCATCGTCAACGAGCCCACCGCGGCCGCCCTGGCCTACGGCCTGGACAAGGACGACCAGACCATTCTCGTCTTCGACCTCGGCGGCGGCACCTTCGACGTGTCCCTGCTGGAGATCGGCGACGGCGTCGTCGAGGTGAAGGCCACCAACGGTGACAACCACCTCGGTGGTGACGACTGGGACCAGAAGGTCGTCGACCACCTGGTGAAGGTCTTCCAGGCCGGCCACGGCGTCGACCTGTCCAAGGACAAGATGGCCCTCCAGCGCCTGCGCGAGGCCGCCGAGAAGGCGAAGATCGAGCTGTCCTCGTCCTCCGAGACCTCGATCAACCTGCCCTACATCACGGCCTCCGCCGAGGGCCCGCTGCACCTGGACGAGAAGCTCACCCGCGCCCAGTTCCAGCAGCTCACCGCCGACCTGCTGGAGCGCTGCAAGGTCCCGTTCCACAACGTCATCAAGGACGCCGGCATCGCGCTGTCCGAGATCGACCACGTGGTCCTGGTCGGCGGCTCGACCCGGATGCCCGCCGTCGCCGAGCTCGTCCGCGAGCTGACCGGCGGCAAGGACGCCAACAAGGGCGTCAACCCGGACGAGGTCGTCGCGATCGGCGCCGCGCTCCAGGCCGGTGTCCTCAAGGGCGAGGTCAAGGACGTCCTGCTGCTCGACGTCACCCCGCTGTCCCTCGGCATCGAGACCAAGGGCGGCATCATGACCAAGCTGATCGAGCGCAACACCACGATCCCGACCAAGCGCTCGGAGATCTTCACCACGGCCGAGGACAACCAGCCGTCCGTGCAGATCCAGGTCTACCAGGGCGAGCGCGAGATCGCCGCGTACAACAAGAAGCTCGGCATGTTCGAGCTGACCGGTCTCCCGCCGGCCCCCCGCGGCCTGCCCCAGATCGAGGTCACCTTCGACATCGACGCCAACGGCATCATGCACGTCGGCGCGAAGGACCTCGGCACCGGCAAGGAGCAGAAGATGACCGTCACCGGCGGCTCCGCGCTGCCGAAGGACGACATCGAGCGCATGATGCGCGAGGCCGAGCAGTACGCGGAGGAGGACCACAAGCGCCGCGAGTCGGTCGAGACCCGCAACCAGGCCGAGCAGCTCGTCTACTCGACCGAGAAGTTCATCGCGGACAACGCGGACAAGCTCCCGGCCGACGTCAAGACCGAGGTCGAGGCCGCCATCGGCGAGCTCAAGGAGGCCCTGAAGGGCGAGGACATCGCGGCCATCCGCGAGGCCTCCGAGAAGGTCTCCACCACCGCCCAGAAGCTCGGCCAGGCGCTCTACGCCAACGCCGACGCCGCCTCCGCCGCCCCGGCCGGTGACGCCGCCGGTGCCAAGGACGACGACGTCGTCGACGCCGAGATCGTGGACGACGAGAAGCCCAAGGGCGGTGCGGCATGACGGAGAAGCCGCAGGGTGCTGAGCCCGGCGACGACTCCGCCGCCGAGGAGGCCGTGATCGAGGCGGCCGAGGAGGCCGCCGCAGCCGGTGACACCACCGGGGGCGCGGGTGACGCGGCTGCCGCCAAGCGCGAGCTCGCCGAGCGGACCGCCGACCTCCAGCGCCTCCAGGCCGAGTACCAGAACTACCGCAAGCGGGTCGAGCGGGACCGTCTGACGGTCCGCGAGATCGCGGTCTCCAACATCCTGGAGTCCCTGATCCCGGTGCTGGACGACATCGGCCGGGCCCGCGAGCACGGCGAGGTGACGGGCGGCTTCAAGTCCGTCGCCGAGTCGCTGGAGACGGTCGTGGCCAAGCTGGGCCTGCAGCAGTTCGGCAAGGAGGGCGAGCCCTTCGACCCGACCATGCACGAGGCGCTGATGCACAGCTACTCCTCGGACGTCACCGAGGACACCTGCGTCCAGATCCTCCAGCCCGGCTACCGGATCGGCGAGCGGATCATCCGCCCGGCGATGGTGGCGGTCGCGGAGCCCCAGCCGGGCACTCAGACCACCGCCGCGCCGGACGCCGACAAGGCTGCGGACGCCGACAAGGCCGACGGTGGCTCGGAGAGCTGACAACCCGTGCGCTGCGGAGTCGTACGCCGGCCAGTACGGCGGCCGGCTCCGCAGCGCCGTATCCGTTGACCCGGGTCCCCGCGACGGGGTGTCCGGTGGATCCGGATCGGGCGGACCCGCCCGCGTCGGATCCCTACCTGTTGACTCCGGGAGGTGGCGGCAGCCATGAGCGAGCGAATCGACCAGGGGCGTGCGTTCCGCGAAGCGGCTGCCGGGCGAAGCGAGGCGGGCGCATGAGCGAGCGAATCGATCAGGGGTGCGTGTTCCGCGAAGCGGCTGCCGAGCGAAGCGAGGATGACGCATGAGTGGCAAGGACTACGTGGAGAAGGACTACTACAAGGTCCTCGGCGTGCCCAAGGACGCCTCCGCCACCGAGATCAAGAAGACGTACCGCAAGCTGGCGCGCGAGTTCCACCCCGATGCGAACAAGGGCGACACCAAGGCGGAGGATCGCTTCAAGGACATCTCCGAGGCCTATGACGTCCTGTCGGACGACAAGCGCCGCAAGGAGTACGACGAGGCGCGCACGCTCTTCGCCAACGGCGGCTTCCGCTCCGGCGGGCCCGGCGGCGGCAACTACAGCTTCGACTTCGGCGACCTCTTCACCGGCAGCCAGGGCGGCCCCGCCGGTGGCGGCGGGCTCGGCGACGTCTTCGGCGGCCTCTTCAACCGGGGCGGCCGGCAGGCCCAGCCGCGGCGCGGCGCCGACGTCGAGACCGAGGTGACGCTCTCCTTCGAGGAGGCGGTGGACGGCGCGACCGTCCCGCTGCGGATGACCAGCCAGGCCGCCTGTCGTACCTGCAGCGGCACCGGCGCCAAGGCCGGCACCACGCCGCGGGTCTGCCCGACCTGCGTCGGCGCCGGAACGGTCAGCCGCGGCCAGGGCGCCTTCGCGCTCTCCGAGCCGTGCCGGGACTGCCGTGGCCGCGGCATGATCGTCGACGACCCGTGCCCCGACTGCCACGGCAGCGGCCGGGCCAGCTCGGCCCGCACCATGCAGGTCCGGATCCCGGCCGGGGTCCAGGACGCCCAGCGCATCCGGCTCAAGGGCAAGGGCGCCCAGGGCGAGCGCGGCGGCCAGTCCGGTGACCTCTACGTCACGGTGCACGTCGACCCGCACCCCGTCTTCGGGCGCAAGGCCGACAACCTGACCGTGACCGTGCCGGTGACCTTCCCCGAAGCCGCTCTGGGCGGGACCATCGAGGTACCGACGCTCAACGGCCCCTCGGTGAAGCTCAAGCTGCCCCCGGGCAGCGCCAACGGCCTCACCCTGCGGGCCCGCGGCAAGGGCGCCACCCGCAAGGACGGCACCCGGGGCGACCTCCTGGTCACCATGGAGGTCGTGGTGCCGCAGCACGTCACCGGCGACGCGCTGACGGCCCTGGAGCAGTACCGCGAGGCCACCGCCTCCGACGACCCGCGAGCCGCCCTCTTCAAGGCGGCGAAGGGAGCGTGACGACCAGATGACCCCCGACAGCGGCCCGATCGGCCCCGGCATCGGCGAAGGCCTGCCCGGCGGCGCCCCGCGCGCCCGCCGCACGGCGGCGCCTCCGCAGTACGTCCTCACCGAGGACACCCCGGTCTACGTGATCTCGGTCGCCGCCGAGCTCTCCGGCCTGCACCCGCAGACGCTGCGCCAGTACGACCGCCTCGGCCTGGTCTGTCCCGACCGCACCGCGGGCCGGGGCCGGCGCTACTCCAGCCGTGACATCCAGCAGCTGCGCGAGGTGCAACGGCTCTCCCAGGACGAGGGCATCAACCTGGCCGGCATCAAGCGGATCATCGAACTGGAGAACCAGGTCACCGCGCTCCAGTCCCGGATCGCCGAGCTGGTCGACTCGCTCGAAGGTGCCGCCTCCGCACTCCGGCAGCGCGAGGCCGCCGTCCACGCCTCCTACCGGCGGGATCTCGTCCCGTACCAGCCGCCGACCCAGTCCAGCGCGCTGGTCGTCTGGCGTCCCAAGCGGTAACCCGGCCACCATGCCACCCGCCGCCGGCTCCCTCCTGATCGGGGGGTGCCGGCGGCTCGCTTGTCTGTGAGAGAGTGCTGGACCGGAGCGTGCCCCTGGCGGGCAGGGCTGTCGGTGACAGTCCTCCTGGCCGCGATCGCAACCTAGGATGCCTGGTACAACCGACTTTAGAACGTTGACTACTTGTCCGGTCGACGACAGGGAGCCGAAGATGAGTGGGCGAGAGCAGCCCGGTTCCGCAGTTGGCGGATCACGAATACTGTCTGCGGATGCCCGCTCGCTCTATCTCCGGACCGTCCACGGCAACGGCCGGCTGGCGATCGACGCCGGCCCGGGCGAGAGCGCCGCGCTCCGCGAGCTCATGGACCTCGGTCTCCTCATTCCCGACAGTGACGAACCCGGCTCGCTCATCGCCGTCGACCCGGCGCAGCTCTCCTTCAGCCTGAGCTCCGCCTGGCAGCGCCAGGCCCTCGATCTCCTGGCCCGGGCCGTCGCCCTGCCGGCCGACCTCAGTGAATTGGCCGACGCCTTCCACAGCCCCGATCAGGCGGGCGGCCCCATCGAATACGTCCAGGGCAAGGCGCTCATCAATCAACGCCTCCAGCAATGCATGGCCACCGGTATGACCGAGGGTCTCGCCATGCAGCCGGGCGGCCCGCGCCCGCCCGAGCTGCTCGCCGCGGGAATGGAACGCGACCTCAAGAGCCTGCAGCAGGGCGCTTCGATGCGCACGATCTACAACGCCAGCACCCGATACCACCAGCCCACCCGGGAATACGTCTCACGGCTGGCGAAGGAGGGTTATCAGTTTCGCACCCTGGACGAGCCCTACGCCCGTCTCATCATTGTCGACCGGCGCCTTGCGGTAATTCCGGTGGGCGATGACGACCTCGCCGCTTTCATCCACGATCCGGCGGTCATCAAATATCTCGTGGAAGAGGTATTCGAGCGGAACTGGGGCCGGGCGCTGGAGTTCGACGGCGACACGACCGTCCCGCAACAGGTGGTCTCCCGGCTGCGACAGACGATCATCGACCTGCTTCTTTCCGGTACGAACCATCGGGTCATCGCACGCAGACTCGGCATCAGTGAGCGCACGCTGGCGCGGCACATAGCCGAGATGCGGGAGGACTACAACGTCGATTCCCTGTTCCAACTGGGCTACATGCTCGGCCGGGCCGCGCAGCACAGACCCGAGTGAGCGACACCGAGGACGGCGGGCGCCCGCCGTGGAGCCTTTCGGCACTCGAACGTCGGCTATGACAGGGAGCGGTCAGCCCCAGTTCATGTCATTCGCAACGAGGTAAACCGCGGCCTGGGTGCGGGAATCGTCGACACCTGCGTCCGCCTGCGACTGCGCACTGCTTGACATGACGCAGACACCGACCAACGCCCCAGCTGCGATGGCAATCGGAAGCACGACCTTGCGCACAAGCCTGGACATACGGGACACCAGCCCACCCCTTTCCGAAAGTTGCTCAAGCTGAACTAATAGCACTGGAGTCCACATGATGCCGCACGCCGAGTTGTGGTGTCACCTCCCCGTTGTCCCCCGGCGGCGTCATCTCCCTGCCAGGCAGCCAGATGACAGGGCAGAAACCTGGACGCGACCGTGAGCACTGATAGACGATCAGTTCGCCCCCGATGGTCCAGCAGCAGGTCAAAAACCTGTTGCTGTACGGTCAATTCTTCATCACCACAGGGCACTGGATCCACCTGAAGCAGCAACTACTCTCAACGCCTGCCGGCACCGTCCCCCAATCCGGTCGGCCTTCCCCCGGAGTCGACATGACCGAGCCCTACCTGCGTCACCACGACAGCCAGGCCCCCGAGGGCCGGCGTGCACGCGTGTTCCTGGCCGCGCCGCTGATGCGGTTGACCGGACCGGCCGACAGCGTGGTGACCCTGGCCAGCCGGACGCGGCTGACGACACTTCGCACCACGCTCCTGCGCAGCGGTGCCGCCGTGTACAGCGCCCACCACAGTGACGCATGGACCGTCGCCGGCCGGGCCCCCGAGCCCCGGGTGCCGTCGGACTTCCGGGCGCTGCAGTCCGCCGACCTGGTCTTCGCCTACGTCGGCGCGCCGCTCTCCGCCGGTGTGAGCCTGGAGCTGGGCTGGGCGTCGGCGCTGCGCAAGCCGATCGTCCTGCTGGTGGACGAGGCGATCACGCACAACCCGCTGATCGCCACCATCGAGCAGGTCGCCCCGGTGCTGCCGCTGGTCTTCGACGACACCTGGTCGCAGGAGGCCCTCCACCACACCGTGGAGACCGCCCTCGACTGGGCCGGCATGGCACTTTCGCTGCGCGAGGGCTTCTGGACCGCTCCCGGCGACCAGTTCAGCGTCCCCCGGCAGCAGCCCCCGGTGGTCGGACCGACCGGCTACTGGCCGACCGGCGCGGCGACCGGCTGACCCCGGCCCACTCGTCGGACTCCCCCGTCCGGCCTCCGCCACCCGGATCCGGCCGCCCGTGTCCGGGATCGACGGGTGGAGTTCGCGGGCCGCGCCGCCGGACAGCGCGGCGGTGAGCAGGTCGGGCCCGGTCGGGCGTTCAGCCATGACGGCCGCCCCGCATCTGCCAGCCGAGCTGGAACAGCGTCTCCGCGTCGTACAGCTCCCGCAGCCGCGAGATGTGACCGGCCACCGTCCGCTCGCTCAGCCCCAGCCGGCTCGCGATCGCCCGCTGCGTCAACCCCTGCGACAACAGCCGGCCGATCTGGTCGTGCATCGCCGGCTCGGCGGCGCCGGCGGCCAGCGCCGACCAGTTCACCCCCTCCGCCTGCCGCCACTGCTGTTCGAACGCGTCCACCAGGAAGGCGACCATCGCGGAGTCCTCCACCAGGGCCGCGCTGGTGTTGTCCGGGGCCGCCGGGATGACCGCCACCCTGCGGTCGAAGATCAGCACGCGTTTGAACGGGGCGGCCAGGGTGCGGATCGGGCTGCCGAGGCGGGCCGAGGTCGCCGCGTAGTCGACGGTCGGCGCGTCGAGGCGGGCGCTCGCCTCGTAGATGGTGCGCATGGTGCCGCCGCGTTCGAGGTAGCGGCGGGTGTGCTCCAGGGAGTCCTTCATGTGGGCGGGCGGCCGGGCCCCGCCGGGCTGGGCCGCCCAGGCCTCCCGGCGGTGCTCGTCGGCGAGCTGCGAGACCAGGTGGCGGATGTGCTCCATCCCGGTGATCCGCCGGACGCCGCCGGTGCGGTCGTACCGGCCGGGTGCGGCGTCGTAGGCCTGGGTCAGGTCGTCGAGCAGTTCCGGCACGAGTGCCGCCCGGGCCAGCAGGCGCGCCCCCTCCTCCCGGAGGCCGACGCCGATCCGCTCACCGACCGAACGCGGGTTCACCGCGCGGTACACGCCGTCCGCGTGGCGCAGCGTGAGCAGCCCGACGGCGGTCAGCTGGCGGATCGCCGGGGCGTCCTCCGCGCGCACCTCATCGATCCGCAGCCGGCCGCCCTCGCGCAGGATGGTCCGGTACAGCTCGCGGGCGTCGGCGTCCGGCAGCGGGACGCCGGTCTCAGTCATCCTGGCCGCCCCGCATCAGCCAGCCGAGCTGGAAGAGGGTCTGCGCGCCGTAGCGCTCGCGCAGCCGGGAGATGTGGGCGGCGACGGTGCGCTCGCTCAGGCCCAGCCGGGTGGCGACGGTGCGCTGGGTGAGGCCCTTGGCGAGCAGCCTGCCGACCCGGTCGGGGGCGTCCCGGACGGCGCCCCGGGCGTGGGTGCCGGTCCAGTCGGCGGTGTCGGCGCGGGCCCAGTCGCGTTCGAAGGCGCCGACCAGGAAGGCGATCGCGGCCGGGTCGGAGATGAACGCGGCGGTGCTGTGGTCCTCGTTGGCGGAGATCACCGCGACCGAGCGGTCGAAGACGAACATCCGCTGGAACGGCTCGTCCAGGATCCGGATCTGCGAGCCGTTCCGGGTGACCTCCTCCGCGTAGGCGAGCGCGGCCGGGTCGGAGACCGCGACCGGCTGGTAGACGGTGCGCAGCGAGCAGCCGCGCTGCAGCAGGCCGACGTCCTGGAGGAGCGCGATCTTCAGGGCGTCGGCCGGGCGGTGGCCGGGCTGGGCGGTGAGGACCTCGGTCCGGCAGTCGGCGACCAGCTGGGAGATGCGCTGGCGGATGTGGACGTGGCCCTCGATGTAGACGGCGCCGCCGGAGCGCTCGGGCGGGCGGGGCATGGCGTCGTACGCGCGGGTGAGGCCGTCCAGGGCGCCGGGGAGGTTCTCGGCGCGGACCAGCAGCCGGGTGGCCTCGCTGCGCAGTTCGGCGCCGAGCCGGTCGCTGACCGAGCGCGGGCTGACGGCGGTGTAGCAGGCGTCCATGGGGTTGGGCATCAGCAGGCCGATGTCGACCAGGCGGCGCAGGGCGTCCCGGTCGGCCTCCGCGACGTCGGCGGCCGGGACGCGGCCGCCGTCGGCGAGCACGGCCAGGTAGAGCCGCCGTGCCGCCTCGTCGGGCTCCCCACCCGGCGCGGTGGTGCCGGGGGCGGCCGTCGGATCCGCCGTCACCTCGAACGCTCCCTGCCGGATGGGTCTCGGATCTGTCTGTGCCGCGTTTGTCCGCACGCGTGTCGATCGTGGTCCCACGTACCGTGCGCCGCACAGGTCACGGTACTGCGGGCCGGCGGACCCCCGGGTCCCGGGTGCCGTCGCACGCCGGGCGTCCGGGGGTCGCCGGTAGCACGCCAATCCCAGGGCGCTTCCGGCGAGGCGGAGCAGCAACGCCTCGCCGGCTCCGGTCCCGGGGACCATCACCACACATGGTGCCCCGGCCGGCGCTCTTCCCCCCGACATGCAGGTACGGACGTACCTCTCGCATCCAGTATTGAAGAGCAAGTCACCACCAGCGGGCTGCGATTGCCCGGACGGCCTTGGCGTGTCTCCACCATCACAGCGTGACGGCCGGTGAACAAGTGCCGCCCGAGTGCATGTTTTCGCAATTGCAGGAACCTGCACCGAGGGCCGGGCGAGGCGCGTCGGCGGATCACGCCGACCCGCAGGAAAGGCGAGGTCAGCGCGGCGGCGGCCCGGGGAGCGACCGTCCGTTCAGTCGGTGACGGAGGGTCGCACTCCGGATCCGTGGCGCACCACCACACACTCTCCCCGGACTCCACGCATCTTCTCCACGATTCTCCGATGGCGCTCATCGCCACTCAACGTGACCGACGGCGCCCCCACCGTGACGGAGACCGGTCCGCTCCTCACCGGGCCAGCAGCCGCCCGCCGGCCAGCCCGGCGGCGGTACCGCCGGCCGCGACCGCCCAGGCGGCGGCCAGCAGGACGAAGAGCCCGGCCGCGAGGCCGGTGAACCCGGCGAAACCCGTGTGCCGGGCGAGCGCGGAGGCACCGGTGACACAGGTCCCGATCGGGAAGGTGTACGCCCACCAGGTCATCGCGAAGGGCATCCCGGCCCGGCGGGCGCGCAGGTTCGCGGCGACGGCGATGACCAGCCAGAGCATCGCCACCCCGAGCACCGCGACCCCGTAGAGCTCGGCGAGCGCGAGCGCGACCGGAGCGATCCCGGGCGCCACCGGGCGGGCGGCGTCGGCGAGCTGGTGGACGGCCGTGGTGGACTGACCGAGCGGGCCGAGCACCAGGAAGAGCGACGGGGTGAGCGCCAGGGCCGGCAGCTTGCTGTGCACGAGCCCGGTGAGCACCACCGGCAGCAGCGCCAAAATGGCCAGCAGCCCGACCCCGAACAGCGCGCAGCAGCCGTACAGCAGACTCTGCTGCGCGGTGCCGGACGGCAGGTGCGGGACGAGCGCGGGGCCGGTGGCGGAGGCGACCAGCGGGGCGACCACCGGCAGCAGCCAGGTCGGGTTGGCCTCCAGCGGGGTGACGGTGTGCCGGGTGATCATGAGGTACGGGATGCCGGCCGCGACCGCCAGCGCGTACAGGGTGCCGACGCTCCACAGCGCCGCGTCCAGCACGACGGCGGGGCCGGTGCCGATCACCCGCGAGCCGAGGGTGATCGTGCCGAGGCCGACCGCGAGCATGGCGATCGGCGGGCAGCCGTAGAAGACCGCGGTGGCCGGGTTGTCCAGCAGGTGGGCACGGGCGGCGTCGCGGTACCGGGTGAGGTGGACCAGCCGGGCGGCGCCGAGCACCAGCAGCGCGACCGCCCCGAGCGCCCACATCAGCTCGCCGAACCCGATCAGCCCCGGCAGCCGGACGGGCAGCGCGGCCGCGCCGTTGCCGACGATCGCGGTGCCCATCACCACCGCGTACCAGTTGGGGCCGAGCTGGGCGAGGTCGAGGCGGGCGGTGCGGGTGAGCGGACGGACGCCGGTGAGGATGGCCATCACACCACCGTGCCGTCCACCGCCGGCGGCCGGTAGCGCCCGGCGCCCTATGAGGACATAGCCTGAGTCTATGGCTCTCTCTCCGCACGTCCCCGAGCTCCGCGCACTGGAACTGCTGCTCACGGTGGCACGGCTGGGCAGCGTCGGGCGGGCGGCGGCCGAACTGGGCGTGAGCCAGCCGACCGCCAGCGCCCGGATCAAGGGCATGGAGCGGCAGATCGGCGTACCGCTGCTGGAACGCTCCCCGCGCGGCTCCCGGCCCACCAAGGCCGGGCTGCTCGTGGTCGAGTGGGCCCGGCACGTGGTGGAGGCAGCGCAGGCGCTGGACGCCGGGATCGACGCGCTGCGCGAGCGGCGGGACGCCCGACTGGTGGTGGTGGCCAGCCTGACCGTCGCCGAGTACCTGATGCCGGGCTGGCTGCTGGCGCTGCACGAGACCAGCCCGGGCACGGCCGTGACGCTGCGGACGGCCAACTCCTCGGACGTCGCCGGGCACGTGCTGGCCGGCGAGGCCGACCTCGGCTTCGTCGAGGGGCCGTCCACCCCGCCGGGGCTGGCCGGCGCGGTGGTGGCCGCCGACCGGCTGGTGGTCGTGGTGGCGCCCGCCCATCCCTGGGCGCGCCGCCGCGCCCCGCTGACCGGCCCCGAACTGGCCGCCACCCCGCTGGTGCTGCGCGAGCCCGGATCGGGCACCCGGGAGGTCCTGGAGATGGCGCTGGCGCCGTACGGCGGTGCGGCGAAGCCGCGGCTGGAGCTGGCCTCGTCGACCGCGCTGAAGGCGGCGGCGATGACCGGGGCCGGACCGGTCTGCCTGAGCGAGCTGGCGGTGACGGAGGAACTGGCGACCCGGCGGCTGGTGGCCGTGCCGCTGGCCGAGGGGCTGGACCTGCGGCGTCCGCTGCGCGCGGTCTGGCCGGCCGGGCACCGGCCGGGCGGGCCGGCCCGGGAACTGCTGGTGCTGACCCGCCGGAGCGGCCCGTCCGCCCGCACCGGCTGGCAGCTCGCCCCGCGCCTCGACCGGTACACCGTCGCGGGCCACCCCAAGCATTCATCCGAAAGTTGAGCGGAATAGACTCAACTTAGTGCATGCTGTAGTCAGCAGGTGCGCCGCCGAGCGCGCCACCCAGTTCACCACCAGCGAGGAGGGACACCCCAGCAGTGGACGCCAGCAAGTTCACCACCAAGACGCAGGACGCCCTGTCTGCCGCGATCCGGCAGGCCGGCGCCGCGGGGAACCCGGACGTCAAGCCGGTGCACATCCTGATCGCCCTGCTGGAGCAGCCCGAGGGCATCGCCGGGCCGCTGCTGAAGGCGGTCGGCGCGGACGCCTCCCGGATCGACACCGAGGCCCACCGACAGCTGACCGGGCTGCCGCGCGCGATGGGCTCCACCGTCGCCGCACCCCAGCTGGCCCGCGACACGCTGGCCGTGCTCACCGAGGCCGGCAAGCGCGCCGACGACCTGGACGACCAGTACGTCTCCACCGAGCACCTGATGGTCGGCCTGGCCGCCGAGGGCGGCGCGGTCGCCGAGCTGCTCGCCCAGCAGGGGGCCACCGCGAAGGCCCTGCTCGCCGCCTTCAAGGACGTCCGCGGCAGCGGGCGGGTCACCTCCCCCGACCCGGAGGGCACCTACAAGGCGCTGGAGAAGTACGGCACCGACCTCACCCAGGCCGCCCGGGACGGCAAGCTCGATCCCGTCATCGGGCGTGACCAGGAGATCCGCCGGGTCGTCCAGGTGCTCTCCCGGCGCACCAAGAACAACCCGGTGCTGATCGGCGAGCCCGGCGTCGGCAAGACCGCCGTGGTCGAGGGCCTGGCCCAGCGCATCGTGGCCGGCGACGTGCCCGAGTCGCTGCGCGGCAAGCGGCTGGTCGCGCTGGACCTCGGCGCGATGGTCGCCGGTGCCAAGTACCGGGGCGAGTTCGAGGAGCGGCTGAAGGCCGTGCTGAACGACATCAAGCAGAGCGACGGCCAGGTCGTCACCTTCATCGACGAGCTGCACACCATGGTCGGCGCGGGCGCCGGCGGCGACTCCGCGATGGACGCCGGCAACATGCTCAAGCCGATGCTGGCCCGCGGCGAGCTGCGGATGGTCGGCGCGACCACCCTGGACGAGTACCGCGAGCGGATCGAGAAGGACCCGGCCCTGGAGCGCCGCTTCCAGCAGGTGCTGGTCGGCGAGCCCAGCGTGGAGGACTCGATCGCCATCCTGCGCGGCCTCAAGGGCCGGTACGAGGCGCACCACAAGGTGCAGATCTCGGACGCCGCCCTGGTCGCCGCCGCCACCCTGTCCAACCGCTACATCACCTCGCGCTTCCTGCCCGACAAGGCGATCGACCTGGTCGACGAGGCGGCCTCCCGGCTCCGGATGGAGATCGACTCCTCCCCCGTCGAGATCGACGAACTCCAGCGCGCCGTCGACCGGTTGCGAATGGAGGAGCTCGCCCTGGAGAAGGAGTCCGACCCGGCCTCGGTCGACCGGCTGACCCGGCTCCGGCGCGATCTCGCCGACAAGAACGAGCAGTTGAGCGTCCTCACGGCCCGGTGGGAACAGGAGAAGAAGAGCCTCAACCGGGTCGGCGAGCTGAAGGAGCGGCTGGACGACTTGCAGGGCGCGCTCGAACGCGCCCAGCGGGACGGCGACTTCGAGCGCGCCTCCAAGCTGATGTACGCCGAGATCCCGGCCGCCGAGCACGAGCTGGCCGAGGCGCAGGAGCGCGCCGCCGACGAGGACACCTCCGCCTCGATGGTCAAGGAGGAGGTCGGCCCGGACGACGTCGCCGATGTGGTCGCCTCCTGGACGGGTATCCCGGCCGGCCGGCTGCTGGAGGGCGAGAGCTCCAAACTCCTGCGCATGGAAGACGAGTTGGGCCGACGCCTGATCGGCCAGGCCGAGGCCGTCCAGGCCGTCTCGGACGCGGTGCGGCGCACCCGCTCCGGCATCGCCGACCCGGACCGCCCGACCGGCTCCTTCCTGTTCCTCGGCCCCACCGGCGTGGGCAAGACCGAACTCGCCAAGGCCCTGGCCGACTTCCTCTTCGACGACGAGCGGGCGATGGTCCGGATCGACATGAGCGAGTACGGCGAGAAGCACTCCGTCTCCCGCCTGGTCGGCGCCCCGCCCGGGTACATCGGCTACGAGGAGGGCGGGCAGCTCACCGAGGCGGTCCGCCGCCGCCCCTACAGCGTGGTGCTGCTGGACGAGGTGGAGAAGGCCCACCCCGAGGTCTTCGACGTGCTGCTCCAGGTGCTGGACGACGGCCGGCTCACCGACGGCCAGGGGCGCACGGTCGACTTCCGCAACGCGATCCTGATCCTCACCTCCAACCTGGGGAGTCAGTTCCTGGTCGACCCGGTCACCCCGGAGGAGCGGAAGAAGCAGCTGGTGCTGGACTCGGTGCGGGCCGCGTTCAAGCCGGAGTTCCTCAACCGCCTCGACGACATCGTGGTCTTCGACCCGCTGGGCACCGCCGAGCTGAGCCGGATCGTCGACCTCCAGGTGGCCCGGTTGGCCGCGCGCCTCGGCGAGCGCCGGCTCACCCTCCAGGTCGACGCGGCCGCCCGGGACTGGCTGGCGCTCACCGGCTACGACCCGGCGTACGGCGCCCGGCCGCTGCGCCGGCTGGTGCAGTCCGCGATCGGCGACCAGCTGGCCCGGGCCATCCTCTCCGGCCAGGTGCACGACGGCGACACCGTGCTGGTCGAGCGGGCCGAGGAGGGCGACCGCCTCACCGTCCGGTCCCGCGGCCCGCTGGAGAAGTAGCGCTGCGGAGCCTCCCGGCCCGGGCCGCCCCCCTCTCCCCGGGGGGCGGCCCGGGCCGTGCTCACCCTCGGTGTCCACGGCCCCGGGCCGGGCCTCCGACAAGATCGACAGGTGCCCGCCCCACCGCCCGGGCGCCCCTGTGAGGGAGGGCCCGGATGAGGCAGGATGGGATGTGGAAAGGGCGGCCTCTCATTGCCGGCCACCACGTGCACTGAGGAAGAGGACCCCCATGAGCATCGACCCGTCGTCCATCCCGTCGTTCGGCGTGCCGCAGGGCGGACAGCCCGGTGGCCAGGGCGGTCAGCCGGCCGGCCCCCCGCCGATCGTCGTCCCGGACCAGGCTCTGGTGACGCAGCTGCTGGACCAGATGCAGCTCAAGCACGTCGTGGACGAGGAGGGCGACCTCACCGCCCCCTGGGAGGGCTTCCGCGTCTACTACATGTTCCGCGGCGAGCAGAAGGAACTCTTCGCGGTCCGCGCGTTCTACGACCGCGCCTACCCGCTCGAGGACAAGGCCGAGATCCTCGACCTGATCGACGAGTGGAACCGCGACACCCTCTGGCCCAAGGTCTACACCCACACGCACGAGGACGGCGTGGTCCGCCTGATCGGCGAGGCCCAGATGATCATCGGCACCGGCGTGAACCTGGACTACTTCGTCACCACCACCGCCAACTGGACCCAGGCCGCCGTCGGCTTCGAGCAGTGGATCGTCGAGCGCCTCGGCCTGCAGAAGGAGATCGAGGGCGAGGACGGCGAGGGCGAGACCCCCGAGGGCACCAACGAGGCCTGATCCTCACGCCCCGGCTCCGCTCCGCGGCACGGCCCGCCCCCGGCACCCCCGGCGGCGGGCCGTTCTTGTCCCCGGCCACCCGCTGCCCCGAGGATGGGGCCGACGACGAGGTGTGAGGAGCCGCAATGGGTACGAGGCCGCTACTGAACCGACGGCTGGCCGGAATGGGCACGACGATCTTCGCCGAGATGTCCGCCCTCGCCACCGCCACCGGTTCGATCAACCTCGGCCAGGGGTTCCCCGACACCGACGGGCCCGCCTCGGTGGCCCGGGCCGCCGCCGACGCCGTGCTGGCGGGACGGGGCAACCAGTACCCGCCAGGCCCCGGCATCCCCGAGCTGCGGCAGGCCGTCGCCGAGCACCAGCAGCGCTTCCGCGGCATCGCCTACGACCCGGACACCGAGGTGCTCGTCACCGCCGGCGCGACCGAGGCGATCGCCGCCGCCCTGCTCGCCCTGCTCGAACCGGGCGACGAGGTGATCGCGCTCGAACCCTTCTACGACTCCTACGCCGCCTGCATCGCGATGGCCGGAGCCGTCCGCGTCCCGCTCACCCTGCGCGCCCCGGACTTCCGCCCCGACCTGGACCGGCTGCGCTCGCTGGTCACCCCGCGCACCCGCCTGCTGCTGCTCAACTCCCCGCACAACCCCACCGGCCTGGTCCTCTCCCCGGCAGAGCTCGCCGCGATCGCCGCGATCGCCGTCGAGCACGACCTGCTGGTGGTCACCGACGAGGTCTACGAACACCTGGTGTTCAGCGGCGCCCACCACCCGATCGCCGCCCTCCCCGGCATGCGCGAGCGCACCGTCTCGATCTCCTCGGCCGGCAAGACCTTCTCCTTCACCGGCTGGAAGGTCGGCTGGGTGACCGCCTCCGCGCCGCTCGTCGCCGCCGTCCGCACCGCTAAGCAGTACCTGACCTACGTCAGCGCCGGGCCCTTCCAGTACGCCGTCGCCGACGCCCTGCGGCTGCCCGACGACTACTTCGACGACTTCCGCGCCGATCTGCTGCGCAAGCGGGACCTGCTCGCCGACGGACTGAGTGCGGCGGGCTTCCGGGTGTTCCGGCCGGAGGGGACCTACTTCATCACCACCGACATCACCCCGCTGGGTGAGAAGGACGGCATCGAGTTCTGCCGCGCCCTGCCCGCGCGGTGCGGCGTGGTGGCGATCCCCAACGCCGTCTTCTACGACGACACCGAGGCCGGTCGTCCGCTCGTCCGCTTCACCTTCTGCAAGCAGATCGAGGTTCTGGAGGAGGCGGTCACCCGACTCGGTCGGCTCTGACCATCGGGTGGAACCCCTCGCACGTCATGACGAATAGTCAATTAGCCTATCGGGGCGGCCTTTTGCCGCCAGCCGGGAAGTCGCCGTGGCCCACTCGGCGCGCCCCGGTCCTTGGCGAGCCCTGCGCGCCCGGCGCGGGGAGGACCGGGGCGCGCGAGCCGTGTGAGTAGCGCGCGACCAGCGTGCACGGCACACACACCGGGGTAAGGAGCGCGCGCTGTGCAAAGTCGCACACCGGCTCGATCAGAGCAGGGAAGCCGGGGTGCTCGAAACGGTGAATGCTTGACAAAGTTGGGTAAATCACCGACGGACCCGGCGTATTCATGCTTCTCTGCTGCTGAATCTCCAGCCGGAATCCTTCCTTCCACGGTCGGCCGCGCCCTGGACCGCACAGCCTCGAACAGCCTCGCCCTTGCCTAGGCCTACTCGCTGCTGCACGGCGGGCGCGCACGGAGCTGAAACGCGGAGCCGAGCATGCTCACCACACTGCAGACCTCCTACACGGACACCCGCGCGGGTGACCTGGCCTGGTGCCTGGGCGGCGATCCGCTGCCCGCTCTCGCGGTCCGCGACCTGAGACTCGCCGGCTCCGGTCACCCCGGTCCGTCCGGCACCCTCCAGCTGCGACTGCTGGGCGCCTCGCACCAGGTGGTGATCGCCGCGGGGCCGGGCAGATGCCTGGAGACCGTCGCCTGCCTGCCCGGCCGCCGGACCCCGCTGCCGGCCCGGGTGGCCAAGCAGGTGGACGGCTGGGAGTACGAGTTCGCGGCCCGGATCGAGGCGCTGCCGCCGCACTACTTCGCCGCCCGCGCGCAGGAGTTGCTGGCCCTGGTCGAGGGCCATCCGCGCGGCCTGGCCGGCGTCTTCCCCGGCGATCCGAGCGCCTTCACCGCGCTGGTCACCCAGGGCGGCGCGGACCGGCTGCTCTGGCGCACCTGGCACGCCTATCCGCAGGAGGGCCAGCTGGTCTGTACGCGGTCCTCGCTGGTGGTGTCCCGGTGACCGCCGCCGCAGGTCCCGATGGCGTCATAGGTCCATACGTTGGCCTTCATTCGCACGCAGGAACGATTCGTCAACCTGTCGTATCGCACTGTCCGTCGAATGGACGCAGCCATCCGTACCGAACGTCGCCTAGCGTTTGTTCGTGATCAACCATCCGGCCGGTCCACCCGCACAGCCGGGACTCGACCTCGACGACGGCAGCCCACCCCGGCTCGGGCGGAGCCTGACCCCCCTGCCCACCCACCGCAGGTCCCGGCTGCGCGCCCACCCCGCGCTCGCCCGGCTCGCCGTGCTGCTGGCCGCGTTCGTCTGCGCGGCCTGCGGCCTCGTCTACGAGCTCGAACTCGTCGCGCTCGGCAGCTATCTGCTCGGGGACTCGGTCACCCAGACCTCCGTCGTGCTCTCCGTCATGGTGTTCGCGATGGGCCTGGGATCACTGCTCGCCAAGCGGTTCACCCGCCGCCCGGCCACCGCCTTCGCCCTGGTCGAGTGCGCGCTCGCGCTCACCGGCGGCCTCTCCGTCCTCGCGCTGTACTCCTGCTGGGCCTGGATCGGCCGGTACCAGGCCGCGATGATCGGGCTGACCTGCCTGATCGGCGTCCTCATCGGCGCCGAGATCCCGCTGCTGATGACGCTCGTCCAGCGGATCCGCCGGGAGGACGCCGGGCGGGCCGCGGCCGACCTCTTCGCCGCCGACTACGTGGGCGCGCTGATCGGCGGCCTCGCCTTCCCGTTCCTGATCCTGCCGCTCTTCGGACCGGGCACCGGCGCCCTGGTCACCGGCGCCGTCAACGCCGTCGCCGGGGCCGCCGTGGTGCTCTGGCTGTTCCGCGAGGAGCCCGCGCCACGCACCCGGCTGCTGCTCTGGGGCGGCTGCGCCCTCGTCCTGGCCCTGCTCGCCGCGGCCGCCGCCTGGTCCGGCGCGATCGAGCGCGCCGCCCGGCAAGCCCTGTACGGCGGGCAGGTCCGTTTCGCCACCCACAGCCGGTACCAGGAGATCGTGCTCACCGGCCCCGCCGAGGGCCCGCTCCGGCTCTACCTGGACGGGCGGCTCGCGGTCTGCGGGCCGGACGAGTACCGGGGCAACGAGGCGCTGGTCCACCCCGCGATGGCCGCCGGACCGGACGCCCGGGTGCTGCTGCTCGGCGGCGGCGACGGCCTCGCCCTGCGCGAGGTCCTGCGGCACGGCGGAGTCCGCTCGGTCCTGGTCGTCGACGCCGACCCGGCCCTCACCCGGCTGGCCCGCACCGACCCCGGCCTGACCGCGCTCTCCGGCCGTTCCCTGGACGACTCCCGGGTCCGGACCGCGCCCGCCGACCCACTGGAGTGGCTCCGCGGCGTGCGCCCGGGCGAGGGGGCCTTCGACGTGGTGCTCGCCGACCTGCCCAGCCCCGCCGACAGCGGAACGGTGAAGTTCCACTCCCAGGAGTTCTACGGCCTCGCCACCCGGCTGCTCGCGCCCGGCGGGCGGCTCGCCGTCCGGGCGGGCGACGAGCCGAACGCCCTCTGGCAGGTCGAGTCCGGCCTGCGGGCGGCCGGGCTGCGGACCGTCCCGTACGCCGTCCAGGGCGGCCCCGCCGCGAGCTGCCGGCCCGGAACGCAGGACAGCCAGGCCTTCCTGCTCGCCGCGGCCGCCCAGCCCCCGCTCACCCTCGCCCCGGACGCTCCACCGCCCCGCGCGCTCACCACGGACACCCTGCGGGCCGCCGCCGCCCGCCTCACCGCCCTGCGCCCGGCCCGCCCGCCGGCGGCGCTGACCCTGCTCGGGCCGCACTGACGCCTGCCCGGCCGAGCGCTGCTCCACCGAGCCCTGCCCGGCCGAACGCTGCCCGGTGGGGCCGACCGGCGGGCCGGGCCCGGAGCGGACAGAAGCGGGCGGGCGGGGGTCACAAGCGGTCGGCGGCGGGCCCGGGTGCACCCGCTCGGAGACGTCCGGGCGGCAGGTAGGGGCCACCACGGGGACCACCGGCGGTTCGGTCGGTAGGCTCCGTGACATGGAGCATGAGGTTGTCGTCCCGATGCCGGCCGAGCTGGTCCGGCAGGCCCTGCAGGATCCGGCTCTGCTGGCCCGTTGCGTGCCCGGGCTGAGCACCGAGCCGGCCGCCGTCGGCAGCGGACCCGCCGACGAGATCGGCGGGCGGCTGAAGCTGCGGATCGGCACCTCCACCATCACCTACAAGGGCGTGCTGTCACTGATCGAGGGGCGCGAGGGCGTCCTCACCGTGTTTGCCGAGGGCGAGGAGGTGCGCGGCAGCGGCGAGGCCACCGCCACCCTCCGGGTCAGCACCACGGACGGCGCCGGGGCCGGTACCGCGGTGATCCGCTTCACCGGCGATCTGAGCGCCACCGGCCGGCTCACCGAGTTCGACGGGGAGACCCTCGCCACCGCCGGCCGCCGCCTGCTCGACCGGTTCGCCGCCGTCCTCGCCTCCCCGGACGCGGACGTGAAGGCCGAGATGGAGCCCGGGGTGGAGGCCACGAGCGAGGCGGACGCAGGAGTGGAGGCCGTGGCGGAGGAGGCTCCGGCGGCCGACGCCGAGGCGGACACCGCCGAGGAGGCCGACACCGAGGCGGACGAGGACACCGAGGAGGACGAGGACGCCGAGGAGCCCACCGCCACCGTGCTCTTCCTGGACGACCACCAGGACAGCCCCGGCGACGACCTCGACGACGACCTCTCCGACCTGATCGCCTTCTCCGACGCCGACGCCGAGCGCTTCGGCCTCCCCACCGGCGGAGCCCACGATGAGGACGACCGCGAGGAGGCCGCCGACGTGGACGGCCCCGCCGCCGAGGCCGGGGACGGAGCCGGTACCGAACTCCCCGCCGACCTGCCCTTCGGCTACGAGCAGGAGCCGGTGCTCAGCGGCCCGGTCCGTCGCAGCATCGTCGGCCGCTCCGCCGAGGAGGTCGACCACGCCCCGCCGCGCGGCCCCTACGCCCCCGCCCTGCCGGCCCGCAGCGCGCGGGCCCGGGCGGCGTCCCGCTGGGGCGGCGAGGCGGGCGGCATCGTGGTGCCGGGACCGGGCGGCCGCAGCGCGGTGCCGTGGATGATCGGCGGCGGCGTGGCACTGATCGGCGGCGCGGTGGTCCTGGCCAGGGCCCTGCGTCGACGCTAGGGCAACCACCAGGCCCGGAGGGCCTGTCGTCCAAGTGCCGTCTTCCCGGCGTCGCTCGGGCACGCACCTCGGGCTGACGACGGCACTTGGACGACAGGCCCTAGACTGAACGCTCATGAGCAACGACCGCGACGCCCTGCTGGCACAGATCAAGGACAAGGCCGTCGTGCACGGCAAGGTCACCCTTTCCTCCGGCAAGGAGGCCGACTACTACGTCGACCTGCGCCGGATCACGCTGGACGGCCAGGCCGCACCGCTGGTCGGCCGGGTGATGCTGGACGCGACCGCCCACCTGGAGTACGACGCCGTCGGCGGTCTGACCCTCGGCGCCGACCCGGTGGCCGCCGCGATGCTGCACGCCGCCGCCGCACGCGGCCGCGAGCTGGACGCCTTCGTGGTCCGCAAGGCGGGCAAGGCGCACGGCCTGCAGCGCCGGATCGAGGGCCCGGAGGTCAAGGGCCGCCGGGTGCTGGCCGTCGAGGACACCTCCACCACCGGCGGCTCGGTGCTGACCGCCGTCGAGGCGCTGCGCGAGGCGGGCGCCGAGGTCGTCGGCGTGGCGGTGATCGTCGAGCGCGGTGGCGCCGCCGCGGTCGAGGCGACGGGCCTGCCGTACGTGACCGCGTACGACCTGGACGACCTGGGCCTCTGACCCGCTCGGGCCGGTAGAGGCGCAGAACGGCCGGGGCCGGGTCCTGTTTCACGTGAAACAATGTTGCGCAGATCACACCCGGCTTGGCACGCTCGCTGCCATGTCCTCCTGACCGGCCCGGCCGTGACCGCACCGGCCCCTCCTCCC
>NZ_JBFAJO010000029.1:0-110068 GCF_040655255.1 Kitasatospora sp. NPDC050463 | reverse complement strand
CGTCCGTCGCCGGCTTGACCTGCCCAGGGCGTGGCATCCAGGCACCTCCTGGGCAGGCAGCCTACCATCAGCGATCCTTAAGTCACTGGTATTGCACCTAGGGGCCCGGGCGGCGAGCGCAGGCTCGCCGCCCGGGCCCCGGTCCGGCGCCGTGCAGCGGGAGGTCAGGCCGCAGGGCCGGCGAGGACCTCGTTGACCAGCTCGCGCGCCTCGGCCTGGACCCGGGCGAGGTGGTCGGCGCCGTGGAAGGACTCCGCGTAGATCTTGTAGACGTCCTCGGTGCCCGACGGGCGGGCCGCGAACCAGGCGTTCTCGGTGCAGACCTTGATCCCACCGATCGCCGCACCGTTGCCCGGCGCCTCGGTGAGGACGGCGGTGACAGGCTCGCCGGCCAGGTCACCGGCACGGACCTGCGCCGGCGACAGCCGAGCCAGCAGCGCCTTCTGCTCCCGGTCGGCCGGGGCGTCCACCCGCGCGTAGGCGGGAGCCCCGAAACGGCCGGTGAGGTCACGGTAGTACTCGCTGGGCGTGCGGCCGGTCACCGCGGTGATCTCCGAGGCCAGCAGGGCCAGCAGGATGCCGTCCTTGTCGGTGGTCCAGACCCCGCCGTCCCGGCGCAGGAAGGACGCCCCGGCCGACTCCTCACCGCCGAACGCGATCGAGCCCTCCAGCAGCCCGTCGACGAACCACTTGAAGCCGACCGGCACCTCGACCAGGTCCCGCTTGAGGTCACCGGCGACCCGGTCCAGCATCGAGGAGGACACCAGCGTCTTGCCCACGGCCGCGTCGGCCGGCCAGTCGGCGCGGTGGCGGTAGAGGTAGTCGACGGCGACCGCCAGGTAGTGGTTCGGGTTCATCAGGCCGCCGTCCGGGGTGACGATGCCGTGGCGGTCGGCGTCCGCGTCGTTGCCGGTGGCGATCGCGAACCGGTCCCGGCGCTCGATCAGCGAGGCCATCGCGGCCGGCGAGGAGCAGTCCATCCGGATCTTGCCGTCCCAGTCCAGCGTCATGAAGCGCCAGGTCGGGTCGGTGACCGGGTTGACGACGGTCAGGTCCAGGCGGTGCGTCTCGGCGATCCGCCCCCAGTAGGCGACGGACGCCCCGCCCAGCGGGTCCGCGCCGATGCGCAGGCCCGACGCCCGCACCGCGTCGAGGTCCAGCACCGAGACCAGGTCCTCGGTGTAGGTGGTGAGGTAGTCGTGGCGGCCGGTGGTCGCGGCGGTCAGGGCGCGGGCGTAGGGCACCCGCTTGACGCCCCGCAGGCCGTCCCGGATCAGGGCGTTGGCACGGTCCTGGATCCAGCAGGTGGCCTCCGAGCCGGCCGGACCGCCGCTCGGCGGGTTGTACTTGAACCCGCCGTCCCGGGGCGGGTTGTGGGAGGGGGTCACCACGATGCCGTCGGCCAGCCCCTGCGGGTGGCGCCGGTTGTGGGCCAGGATCGCGTGCGAGACCGCCGGGGTGGGGGTGTAGCCGTCGGCGCTGTCCAGCAGGACGGCGACGCCGTTGGCCGCCAGGACCTCGACGGCGGTGGCCCGGGCCGGCTCGGACAGGGCGTGGGTGTCCGCGCCGAGGAACAGCGGGCCGGTGATCCCCTGCGCGGCCCGGTACTCGCAGATCGCCTGCGTGGTGGCGGCGATGTGGTCCTCGTTGAACGCCGCGTCCAGCGAGGAGCCCCGGTGCCCCGAGGTGCCGAACGCCACCCGCTGACCCGGCTCCTCCGGGTCCGGGTGCAGCGTGTAGTACGCCGTCACCAACCGCGCCACGTCCACCAGGTCGTCCGGCTGCGCCTGCTGCCCGGCCCGTGCGTGTGCGTGTGCCATCGTCTCTCCCACCAGTGTTCCTCGCCGTACGCCGGCCGCGCGGCCCGGCGCGTCCTGTGCCCCGTGCTCACCGATCGTAGCCAGCGCGCGACCTCCGGCCCACCCGGGGCGCCGGGGCGCCACGCGCGGACCGCGGCCACCCCACCCCGAGCCGAAGGGCCGCGCCGGTGCCGAAAGGGAGAAGCGAGGACGCCTCACTCGCCGGTGTGCGGCTCCGCCGGCCGCGCCCGGGGGCGGCGCCCCGGCCGGAGCGCCTGCGTGACGCCCCAGCCCGCGGCCGCCAGACCGGCCAGGGCGATCGGACGCGACCACTCCCCCGCCCCGGTCGACGCGGACGCGACGGACAGCACCAGGCCGGTCGCGGCGACGGCGGCCAGCACGTGCACGGGCCGGGCCCGGTGGCGCTGCGGGCCGAGGACGTCGACCAGCAACAGATAGCCGATCAGCAGGGCGGTCACCGCCGCGATCCGCCCGGACGGGGGCTCGCCCAGCGCGGCCAGCAGCACGCTCGCGGCCGCCAGTACGGTGCTGCGCGACGAGGCGAGCCGGCCGGTCCAGCTGTGCGGACGGCGCGGCGGGTCGTCGAGCGGTGGGGCGGCCCAGAGCGCAAAGGCCGCGGCGGCCACCGCGGCGGCGGGCCCGGCCCGGTCCACCGCACCGCCGGCGGTGCCGCCGACCCCGGCGGCGGTGAGCGCCAGCGCCACGCCGGTGCAACGCAACGCGGCCCGCTCGGCCCATGGGACCCACCGGGCACCGGTCGGAATGTCGTCGGTCGTGGTCATCGGGCTCCTCCCCCGATCCGGCGGCGCAGCAGTGGGGCGAGCGCCAGGTCGAGCGCCTCGCCCGGGGTGTAGCGCGCCACCGGGATGCCCCGGGCGCGCAGGGCCGAGCGCATAGCCTCGCGTTCGGCGTGCCAGAGCCGCCGGGCCACCGCGCCGATCTCGTCGCCGGGCTCCACCGCCGGTTCGCCGGCCGGGATCTCCACCACGACCAGCGGATTGCCACGGTCGCGGACCTGGCCGAGCACGTCCAGGATGCGCTGGTCGGCGAGCGAGGTGAACGCGTACACCAGTGCGTGGCCGGGCAGCGCCGCCGCCGGGAGCCGGGGCGCGAGGGGGCTGCGGTGGCCCCGGTCCTGACGGACCTCCAGCACGCTCTCCACCATCCGGTGGAACTGCCGGTCGCCGCTGCCCGCGGTGAGCCAGCGCAGCTTCCCGCCGACCGCGATCAGGCCGACCCGGTCGTGCCGGCGCAGGTAGGCGCGGGTCAGCCCGCCGGCCGCGCGCAGGGTCTCGTCCAGGCTGGACAGGCCGGTGGCCGCGTCCCGGAAGTCGGCCAGCGTGTCCAGCAGGACGACCGCGTCGGCGGCCCGCTCGGCGGCGAACTGATTGATCTGGACGGCGTCGCGGCGGGTGGTCGAGGGCCAGTGGATGCGCCGTTGGCGCTCGCCCGGTACGTGCGGGCGAACGCCCACGACCTCGACGCCGGTGCCCTCGTGTGCGGTGGTGTGCTCGCCGAGGCGCTCCGGCAGCCGCACCGGGATCGGGGTGAGGCGGGCCGCGCTCGGCACCGGGAAGACGTCCACCGCGCCGAGTTCGGTGCGCACCGTCCGGCGGGTCAGACCGCCGGCGTCGTAGACGTCGATGTCGACGCTGCCCAGGGTCCAGCGGCCCCAGCGTCCAGCCTGGACCACCAGGTCGACCTCGGTGGCACCGACGGTCACCGCTGTCAGGGTGACACCCGGGCCGAGGGCGACGGTCGGGTCGAGCCGGCCGATCCGCCCGTCGTGACGGACGGTGATTCGTACGCTGATCGCATCGCCCTCCAGGCAGCGGCGCGGCGCGACGGTGGTCTCGGCGGCCAGCCGGGACGGACGGCCGTTGCCCGGGGCCGCCAGGGCGAGCAGGACGGCCGGACCCGCCGCCAGCGCGAGCACCCAGGCGTGGCCGGTGGCCAGTGCGGCGACGGCCGCGACGGTGGCCACCGTGAGCAGACGCAGGGTCCGCTCACCGGGCCGCCAGTACGGCGAGGGCGGCGTGCTCGGCAGGCCGGCCAGCGTCGCCCGGGCGCTGCGGGCCACCAGGCGCGCGGCGGCGTGCTCCGGGCCCCGTGCGCCCGCCCGGCGGCCGGGGCGCGGACCGGTGTTCCGGCCGGTGCCAGGTCCGGCGGGCGGACCGGTACCGAGGCCGGTGCGCAGGCCGTTCCGCGTGTCGGTCGGGCTTCCGGTCCGGGCCGGGCGGCCTCGCGCGGGGCGCGGGGCGGGGCTCGCGGCCGGGCCGGCGAGCCGCCGGACCGGGCGCCCACCGGGTGCGCCGGTCTGGGCGGCGAGCCGGCGGGCCCGCTGCCCTGGCCCGTCGGCGGCGGAGCGCTCGGCGGAGGGCTCGGCGGAGGGCTCGGGGCTCACCGGGCGAAGCCCGGGGCGTCCACCCGGCCGCTCCCCGGCCCGCCGGCCGCGCGCGGCAGGGTCTGCGGCGCCGGAACGGCGGCGACCAGGCGCGCCAGGACGTCGTCCGCCTCGACCTGGCGCACCCACAACTCCGGGGTCAGGGTGATGCGGTGGGCCAGCGCCGGGACGGCGAGCGCCTTGACGTCCTCCGGAGTGAGATAGTCGCGGCCCTCCAGCATCGCGCGGGCCCGGGCCAGTTGGACCAGTGCGAGACCGCCCCGGGGCGAGGCGCCGACCTGGATCTGCGGGTCGTTGCGGGTGGCGTGGACCAGCGCGATCACATAGTCGACCAGGTCGTCGTCGACCTCGACCTGCTCCAAGGCCGCCCGCATCGCGAGCAGTTCGGCCGGGCTGCTGATCGTCTCCAGGACCGGCTCGGGCACCGCGCGGTCCAGCCGGGCCCGGAGCATCGAGGCCTCCAGGCCGGTGGAGAGGTAGCCCATCCGCACCCGGAGCAGGAAGCGGTCGAGCTGCGCCTCCGGGAGCGAGTAGGTGCCCTCGTACTCGATCGGGTTGGCGGTGGCGATCACCACGAACGGCTGCGGCAGGCGGCGGGTGGCCCCGTCGACGGAGACCTGGCCCTCGGCCATCGCCTCCAGCAGCGCGGCCTGGGTCTTCGGCGGGGTGCGGTTGATCTCGTCGGCCAGCAGGAGCTGGGTGAACAGCGGCCCGGGCCGGAAGACCATCTCGCCGCTGCGCCGGTCGTAGAACGGCGCGCCGGTGACGTCCGAGGGCAGCAGGTCGGGGGTGAACTGGATCCGGCGGAAGTCCAGGCCGAGGGTGGTGGCGAAGGAGCGTGCCAGCAGGGTCTTGCCGAGCCCGGGCAGGTCCTCGATCAGCACGTGGCCGCCGGCCAGCACACCGAGCATCACCAGCCGCAGGGCCTCGGGCTTGCCGACCACGGCCCGTTCGATCTCCTCGACCACCGCGCGGGCGCGCCGGCCGGCCTCCTGCGGCGTCAGCTCGGCCGCCTCGGTCGGACGGCCCGCGGTGGGTTCGGCCTCCGGGGCGTGCTCGGTGTCCGGGGCGGGGGCCTGGGGAACGGCGGTCATGGTTCTCCTGAAGAGCGGCGTCGGTCGGCCGACTGCCGGGACGACGGGGAGTACGGGGGTGCGGGGAGTGCGGGGAACGGAGCGTGCTGAGCGTCCTTCGGGGACGGCGCCGGCTACCCGGAGCTCGGCGGCTTGGGACCGGGCGGCCGCAGGGACTCGAGCCGGTCGACGAGCGCGAGGAGGACGGGGCCCGGGAGGGTCGCATCCGGGTCCGCGGCGTCCGGATCGATCCACGGCCACAGCCGGGGCCCGACCAGTTCGGCGGCCCGGTCGCGGTCCGCGGTGAGCGAGATGCCGTGGGTCTCGGACAGGCGCGCGGCGAAGAGCCGCCGGAGCCGGCCGCGCAACGGCTTGGCGTCGCCCTGCGGGTCGAGGCCCTGACGGACGGTCCAGCGCCAGTCGCCGAGGCCGGGCTCACGGGAGTCCATCAGGCGCTGCCGGCTGCGCAGGCCGATGTCGAGGAACCCCGCGCCGGCCACGTACCGGCCGGCGACCAGTCCGGCGGCGGTCAGCAGGACCGCTCCGGCGGCGGCCGCGGGCGCACCGCCGACCAGGGCGAACAGGACCTCGGCCAGCACGGCGGTCACCGTCAGCTCGATCAGGCTGTGCCGGACCGAACCGGGCGCGGCGAGGCCGCCACCGGCTCGGCCCTTCGGATCGGCGGCGTCGGCACGGTCGGCGCGGTCGGCGGCGTCGGCACGGTCCGCACGGTCGGCGCGGTCGGCCTTCCGCCCGTTCCGACGGGCGCTCATCGACGGCCTCCGGTCCGGGCCGCTCCGGCCACTGCGGCCACTCCGGCCGCCGCGGGCTCCGGGGACGGGCCCGCCCGGTCGGCCAGCCGCTCGGCGAGGGCGTCCAGCGCGCTCTGCGCCCGGCGCACGTGGGTCTCGTCCATCGGGTGGGTGGAGTACCGGGCCTCCCGGAACAGCACGGTGAGCGCCCGCGCGTGGACAGGGTCGACGCGGTCGTCGGTCACCGCACGCTCCAGCAGTTCGGTCGGGCTCTCCGGAGCCCGGCGGGACAGTCCGGAGGCCGCCAGCGAGGCCTCCATCGCGGCGTAGCAGGCGATCACCGCCGCCCGCGCGTCGGCGCCGCCGAGGGCGCGCCGACCGGTGTCGACCGCGGCGGCCAGGGCGTCCTCGCCCCGGGCCGGCGCGGCGGGCAGCGACGCCGGGGGCCGCCGCCGGATGATCCGCAGCCGCCGCAACAGCAGCACGGCGGCCACCACTGCGGCGACCACCAGGGCGATGGCGAGCCCGCCGAACACCACCACGATCACGGTCGAGAGCGAACTGTCGGCGGGCACCCGGTCGGGCCAGACCGGCGGCGGGGACGTCGGAAGCGGGGTGAAGTCCGGCAGGGGCGGCACCGACGGCGGATCGACCGAGTCGGTGTGCGCCCGGCGGTGGAAGACGAACATCAGCACCGGTACCGCCGCGGCGGCCCCGGGCAGCAGAACCGCGGCCGCCTCCCGCAGTCGCTCGGCCCACGGCGTCGGCCCGTTCAGGTGGCGGACCTCCGCGCGGAAGCGCACCGCGAAGCGGCCGATGACGACGAGCCAGCCGAGCGCGAGCAGCAGGACGAACCCGAGGGCCTCCACCGGCACCGTGGCGGGGGGCGTACCGAGCAGGCCGCCGTCCGGTCGCAGGGCCGAGGCGGCGAGCAGCAGGCCCACGACGGCCACCAGGACGCCGGCGATCCGGCCGCCCTGTCCGGCGGCGCGGTCGGTGGCACCCGCACCGTCGTCCGCGCGGCTCCGGCCGTCGTGCCGAGGCCCGCTCGGCTGCGCTTCGTCCTCCATGCGGCCGCCCCTCGGTCCCCCGCAACGCGGTCGGCTCCGCGCGAGGTGCAGCGTCGCACACCAACTGTCGTATTGTCACCCCGCGTCGCGGGCCGTCGACCGTCGCGCCCCCACCCCCGGACCTGCGGCGGGCGGGGGGCCCGACGGGTGGACGGTCAGCCTCGCGGCAGGGCGAGCGACTGCACGGCGGGGAGCCCCCGCCAGTCGCTGGAGACGATGCTCGCGTGCGCCCGGGCGAGCTGCTCCGTGCGACCGCGGGCCTGGTCGGCGGTGGGGTCGGTAGCGCTGATCGCGGGCGCGACGTTCTGCGCGTCGGTCATCGTCAGCAGGTAGTGCCGGCTGTCGTACCAGGCGGTGTCGATGCCGCCCAGGTAGGCGGCGGCATCACCGTCGAAGACCACGAACCACGGGCGGATCGCCGTCTCCGCGTACTTCGTGCGGGGGTCGCCGGCCGCGGCGCCGTGCACGGCGGGGAAGACCTGGGCGTCGCCGATCCGCCCGGCCGCGGCGAGGTCGCGCAGGTGGCGCCCGTACTCGACGTCGGTGGGCAGGGTGTCGAACGGGTTGCCCTCCTCCAGCGATCCGGGGATCACGTACACCAGCACCCGCCCGGCGAGCGCCGCCCTGGTCGGCCAGTTGCCGGCCCGGACCGCCTCGTCGGCATTGGCGTACGAGCCGCCGCCCGGCTTGGCGAGCAGGTCGGCCGGGCGCAGCACGGCGGAGCCCAGGTGGCCGGCGATCAGGGAGTCCAGCTGCGCGGGGCCCATGCCCCGGTTGGCGGCGAAACCCGCCTTGAGCTCCAGCTTGACGACCAGCGGGCCGGCGCCGGGGTGCGCCCCGAGCCAGACCCGGACGTCGTCCAGGCAGGTCTCCAGGTTCTTGTTGGCGCCACCGGTGTAGAGCTGGGCGGGCGTGCTCGCGGTGACGCAGTTGTTGGCGTTGCCCAGCGGGTTGGAGTGGCTGACCTTCCACTCCTTGGTCACGGTGTCCGTCCAGGCGTCCAGCTCGATCATGCCGGTGCCGGTGTCCAGGCCCTGGGCGAGGTAGCCGAACGCGGCCGGGTCGTAGGTGTTGTGGAGCCCGACGGTGGTGGCCGAGCCGAACGGGAGCTCACCGGCGCCGCTCGCACCGGCCGACTGCACCGGCAGGAGGGCGGCGGCCGTGGCGAGCAGACCGGTGGCGATGGTGCCGGCGAGGGCACGGCGTGCGGTCACGATGACTTGTCCCCTTGTCAGAACGCGGTCGGCGGTCGCTTCCGCCGATCGGAAGGATGCCGCGGCTGAGCATCCCTCACATGAAGGGGACACAACAAGACCATGACGGGGGCGGGACGATCCCGCGGCGCCCTCCGGGGTTGCCCTGAGCTGACCGGCGGGGGGTGTCCGGCGGTGACCGGCGGTCAGGGCAGGTGTTCGCGCAACCAGTCCAGTTGCTCGCGGACGACCTGCACCCGGGGGTGGCCGGGACCGTGGATCCGGCTGTAGTCGGCGGCGCAGCGCGTCAACAGGCCGGCCGCCTCGGCGAGGAGGCCGGCGTCGATCAGGACGTTGGCCAGGTTCTCCCGGGAGCTCACCGTGATGGGGTGGCCGTCCCCGTGCAGGGCGGTCCGCCGGGCCAGGATGTCCCGAAGCAGGGGAACGGCCTCCTGGTAGCGCTCCATGCCGTGCAGGACGGCGGCCAGGTTGTTGCGGGCGGAGAGGGTGTTCTCGCCGTTCGGCCCGGTGAGCGCCTCCCAGGACGCCGCGACAGCCCGCAGCTGCGGCTCCGCCTCCGCGTGGCGGTCCAGCCGGACCAGGACGGCGGCGAGGTTGCCGCGAGCCGCCACGGTGCGCTCGTGGTCACGCCCGTAGCGCTGCTCCAGCGTGGGGACCAGGGATCGCAGGGACCGCTCGGCCTCCCGGTGGCGGCCACAGTTGATCAGGGCGGCCGCGTGCCGGTTGGTGGCGGACAGCACCTCGGGGTGGTCCGGGCCCAGCAGCCTGCTCCGGCGGTCCAGCGTGTCACGCAGCAGCGGCTCGGCCTCCGCGGAGCGCCGCAGGGACTCCAGGGCGGCGGCGAGCCCGTCGGCACTGTGCAGGGTGTCCGGGTGGTCCCGGCCGAGGGTCTCCGCCCTGGCACGGAAGTTGGCCTGCCAGAGCGACTCGGCCTGCTGGACCCGGCCGAGGTGGTGGAACAGGCCCGCGAGCTCCGCACGGGTGCGCAGGGTCTCCTCGTGACGTGCCCCGAGCACCGCGCGCTGGGTGCCCGCCACGTACTCGTAGAGCTCGACCGCGCGGTCGGTGCCGGCCGGGGTGTGGGCCAGGACCCGGGCGTACTCCCGGAGGACGGTCAGGGTCTCGGGGTGGTCGGCCCCCAGCCGCTCGATGGCCGCGTTGGCCCGCCACGCGGCCGCTTCCTCCGGCTCGACGCGGACCCGGACGATCTCCTGTTCCGGCCTGCCCTCCGTCACCTCGGTGACGGTGATGGTGGCTCCGGGCGGCTGCCAGCGCGGCTCCCGGAGCCCCTCGGCGGCGAGCGGCACCTCGTCGGGGCCTTCGCCGGACGGTCCCGACGGCGCAGGGCCGCCGCCCGTGCCGTCGGCCTGCGCGGCGCGCTCGGCCGCTCGTCTGCGCCACCATCCGCTCATCGGTGAAGCTCCCTCGTCGTCGGGTCCGGCAGGTCAGGCGCCGGCGTGCACATGGGCGGCCCAGAGGCCCGGACTGGTGGAGAACGCCGTCCGGCACTGCCGGACGGCGTGGTGCAGGGCCTCGGCCGTCCGGTCGGTGTCCAGCCCCGGCGCCCCTGCGGGCCGGCCCGCCCGCAGGCCCTGGTAGAGCAGCCTGGTCATCCGGAGCGCGAGCAGGTCGTGCACCGGCCAGAGGGTGCCGACGGCATGGGCGTACCCGGCGAGCTGGAAGGCCGAGGTGATGTGGATCGCCTCGTCGGCCAGTTCGCCGGCGCCCCGGGCCGTCTCGCAGGCCGAGAGGACGGCGAGCCGGGCCGCGGGCAGGTCGAGCCGGGCGATCCGGCGGACCGTCAGCGGCGCCGTCCGGTGGTCGTGGACGAGGAGCCGGGCGGTGGACGGGTCCTCCGGCTCGCTGACACCGTGGCAGGCGAAGTGCACGTGGGCGTGGCGGGGCAGCGCTTCGAGGACGCCTGCCAGGGTGGCCTCCTCGCCGATCAGCACCTCGGTCGGCAGCAGCCCGCGGAGCAGCTCGACCTCCCGCCGGGCGCCGGTGAGCGGGCGGGCGTCCGGGGTCTCGGGCATCGCCACCGCGAGCAGGCCGTCCGCGCCCCAGGGCCCGTCCGGCGAGCGCCCGTCCGGCGACGGCCCGTCCACCACCGACCGGCCCGGCTCCGGCGCGGTCTCCCGGGCCCGGGCGTAGGCGAGCGCGCGGACGGTCGGGGTGTAGGAGGAGATCACCCGGTCCAGCACCGTGCGCGGGCTCCCCGCGGTTGCCCCCGGACCGCGCCGCCCGTCGGGCACCGCATCAGGCAGCACGTCGGGCACCGCGTCGTCGTGGTGGCCCGCCGCGTGCAGCGGCAGGGCGGAGAGCGCCCCGCCCGGCGACCACCAGACCCGGGGCCACGGGCCGCCGGGGGCTGCCCCGGACAGGCCGAGCCGGTCGAGCACCGGTCCGGTGACGTGGTCCCACGTCCAGCCGAGCACTTCGCCGATCACCGTCTGGGCCACCCGGTCGGTCGCCGGATCCGCCGCCGCCACCAGTGCCTCCTCCAGCCGGCGGACCTGCTCGTCCACCGCCTCCGGCGTGGCCGCCGGCAGCGGGACCAGCAGGACCTGCCCCGACCACAGGACCAGCGCGTCGCTGCGGTACCCGCTGCAGTAGGCGAGCACCACCGGCCCTCGTTCGGAGGCCTCCGCCAGAACGGCCGGGGACGGCGGGGCGAGGAAGTCCGCGAAGCCCGGCAGCGCGCGGATCTCCGTCACCAGCCGCTCGAACCGCGCCGCCAGGGTGTGCCGCAGGTCGGTACCGCCGGCCGGCAGGCCCGACCGTGCCCCGGCCGGGTCGGCGGCGTCGAGCGCGTCGATCCGCTCGCTCAGCTCGCGGAACCGCTCGGCGGCCGCGGGATGGTCGCGGCGCAGCCGGCCCAGGCCGTCCCGGGTGGCGATGGTCCGGCCGAGCAGGACTCCCCGGCCCTGTTCCAGCAGTTGGACGGCGAGGACGAGGTCCCCGGTCTGCACGGCGCAGGCGGCCGCCTCGGCGGCCAGCCCGTGCACCCGGGAGAGGCTGCGTTCCTGGTCGCCCCGGGCCAGCCGGCCCGAGGCGACGAACGGCAGCAGCCGCACGGCCAGTCCGTAGCCGCGCAGGGCCTCCTCCCACCGTCCGGCCTCCGCCGCCGCGACGCCCCAGTCCCAGGCGGCCCGGATCCGTCCGTCGGCCGGCATCGCCTCGGTCAGGGCCGACTGCCGGTAGGCGTCCGCGGCGGCCCGCAGCACGGCGGGGTCGCCGTCCCGCTGGTGCAGGAACAGCAGGGCGTCGGCGTAGTGCTGCAGGTAGGTGCCGTGCGCCCCGGTGCCCTCGGCGCCGGCCCAGACGGCCCGGCCGAGGTCGCTCACCGCCCGGTCCAGTGCCTCGTCGTCCCCGGTCGTGCGGTACTGGTCGAGCCGGGAGTTGCCGAGGTTGGAGAGCGTCAGGGGGAGCCGGGGGTCGCCGTAGGGGCTGACTTCGACGGCGCGCTCCAGCAGGGCGACGGCCTCGTCCAGGTCCGCCCGCTCCCCGGTCGAGTCGAACCGGGCCCGCAGCGCGTTGGCGAGGTGGTTCAGCCGGTCACCCAGGGCCGGACTTCCGGACGCGGTCAGCGCGAGGGCCTCACGGGCCATCGCGATCGCCTCCGCGGCCAGTGCCGGCTCGCCGGTCTCGCCGTGCCGGCTCTGCAGCACCACACCGAGGTTGGCCAGCCGGTCGACCCGGTCGGCGGCCCGGACCGGCCCCTCGTCGACGGCCCGGCGGGCCAGCTCGGCCGCCTCCTGGACGGCCTGCGGGTCATTGGTCTGGAAACCGCGCTCGTGCAGGGTGACGGCGAGGTTGGCGAGGACCTCGCCGAAGACCTTCGTCCCGGGCGGCTGCCCGGCCAGCGCCTCGCGCAGCACCTCGACGGCCTCGTCGAGGAGTTCCACGTCACCGGTCCACTGCGCCAGCCGGTGCAGTGCGTTGCCGAGGCTGTTCAGCCGGCCCGCGTACAGCGTGGCGTCGCCCTCCCGCAGGGCGACGGCGCGGCGGAGCAGCTCGACGGACTCCCGTAGCGCCCCGAGGTCGTCGGTCTCCTCGGCGACCAGCCGCAGGGCCACGCCGAGCCCGGCCAGACACGCGCCGTGGCCCGGCTGCCCGGCCGGCGTCCCGGCCAGGGCCTCCCGGTTCACCCGGAGCATCTCCGCGCGGTCGGTCGGGTCGCCGGTGAGCGTGCTCCAGATCCGCAGCCCCTGGGCCAGGTTGTGCAGAGCCGGCAACCGGGCTTCGTGGCCGGCCGGGACCACGGCCGACACCGCGCGCCACAGCTCCAGTGCCTCCCCCAGCGCTTCGGTGTCGCCGCGGAGTTCGTGACGGTCGTGCAGCACGTTGCCCAGATCGAGCAGCAGGGCGGCGCGGTCCGTCGGGTCGGCCCACGGACCGTCCAGCGCGCGCCGGTAGGCGCTCTCGGCCCGCGTCAGGTCCTCCTCGCGGCCGGTGACCCGGAACCGCTCGGAGAGCGCCCCGCCGAGGCCGGCCAGCGCTTCCCCCACGGTGGGCGGCGGCTGCGGCAGGCCGGCCGCCCGGGCGAACATCGCCACCGCCCCGTCGAGGTCCGCCGGGCGACGGTCGAGGTCGAACCGGCTCCGGTACGCCAGGGCTAGCAGCCGGACGTCCTGGGCCGCGGGCGGCTCGGCCGCCGCGCACCGGACCCCGAGGGTGATCAGGTCGTCCAGGTCCCGCCGGTGGCCGAGCAGTTGCCAGCGCACCAGGAGCGCCACCAGGAGGTTGCCCGCGCGAGCGGACCGGCCCGGCTCGTCCGGCGGTGCGGTGCGCAGGTACCTCCGGGCGATCCGGACCGCCCGGTCCAGGGCCGGCCGATCGCCCGTTCTGAGGTGGTGCAGCAGGAGTTGGGCGGCCGGATCCGCTCCGCCTCCCGTCACCGAGAGCCGCGTCTGCGAGACGATCACCCCCAGGCGCTCCGTTGCGCCGATCAGCCTGTCCGCTTCACCTACCCGCACCTACCCGCCTCGGCGGGTGGACGCACTCGACACGATAGCGAACGCACCGTCAGAAGCCCGTCGTTATACTGATCCGGGATCCGCAACGAAGCCACGAAGGGGGCCGCGTGGTCGAGCCGGAGAGCCGCGAGCCGGACCGCCCGACGACCGGGCACGCGCGCTTGGGGGAGTTCTGCCGGCGGCTGACCGGCGCGCCCGGCTCGCTCGACCTGGGCCCCGCGGGGCGCCGCCTCGTCGAACACCTCACCTCCCAGCTGCGCGCCGGTCGGCCGCCGGCGGAACTCGACGACGCCTTCGACGAGTTGGAGGAGCTACTGCTGATGGCCGGGCACACCGCCGGGCTCGGCTCCTACCGCACCACCCCCGCCCCCGGGCCCACCTTCCGTGCCCTGCCGGTGGCCGGCCCGGGCCATCCGCCACTGCACGTCCTGGCCTGCCCGCACGGCCACTGCGGCCGGGTGGAGGTGCCCGACGCCGCGCACCCGTCGCAGTGCCTGGTGTTCGGGCAGCCGCTGCGCGCGGTGGGAGTCCGGTGACCAGCGCCTTCCTCAGCGCGCTGGGCGGCCGGATCGCCGAACGCTGGGTCGCCCTGCTCGCCCTCCCCGGCCTGCTCTACCTCGCGGTCCTGACCACCGCCGCCGTCCTCGGCCAGAGCCACTGGCGCGACGTCGGACGGCTCCGCTCACGGCTCGACGACCTGGCCGCCGCGCCCGGTTCGCACAGCGCCGCCGTGATCGCCGTCGCCGCGCTGGCCCTGCTGGTCGGCGCGGCCGCGGTCGGGGCGGCCGCACAGGCCCTCGGCGCGGCAGTGGAACTGCTCTGGTGCGCACCGGGCCACGGCCCGGTGCTGCGCCGGCTCGCCGACCGGCGGCTGCGCCGCTGGCGCAGCGCCGACGACGCCTATCGGTCCGCCCTGCTGGCGGCGGGCCGCGCCCGGATCGCCGGCACGGCCGACGCCGACGACCTGGCCGACACCGCGGAGCGCCGGTACGCCGAGCGCAACCGGATCGCCCCGGCCCGCCCACGCCACCCGTTCCGCACCGGGGACCGGCTGGCCGCGCCCGGCCAACGCCTCTGGCGCGCCTACCGGCTGGACCTCGCGGCCGCCTGGCCGCACCTGTGGCTGCTCGCCGCCGACGGCACCCGCGCCGAGCTGCACACCGCCCGCCTCCAGCTGAGCGCCGCCGCCCGGCTCTGCGCCTGGGGCGCCGGGTACCTGCTGCTGGCCGTCTGGTGGTGGCCGGCCGCCCCCGTCGGCGCGGCCACCGTCGGCATCGGCCTGCGCCGGGGGCGGGACGCCGCGGCGGCCTTCGCGGATCTCACCGAGGCCCTCGCCGACCTGCACGTCCGCGAGCTGGCGCAGTCGCAGGGGATCGACTGCCCCGACGGCTTCGACCGGGCGGCCGGCGAACGGCTCTCCCGGGCCCTGGCCAAGGTGGACTGAGCCGGCGAACTCTCCACGCGAGCTCAGACGTGGCAGCGCACGTTGACCAGAAGCGTGTCCCCGGGCAGGTCGTCGAGGTAGGCCTGGGCTCCGAGGTGTCCGCCGGCCATGTCCGGCTCGTGGACGCAGGTCGCACGACCGTGGCAGCCCCCGTGCAGGGGCTCTTCGTCCAGATCGTGCCACCACCCGTCGAGCGTGAGCACGTTGCGCCGGGGCAGCAGGCTGGCCGCGTACGTCGACACGTAGTCCTGGCGACTGCGTTGGCCGATGCCGACCGGGTCATGGCCGAAGGTGAAGTGGTCCGCGATATCGGGCCGGCTGAGGGTCGGTGCGATCTCGGCCCAGTCGCGAACCGCCGGTTGGAGCCGGTAGTCGACGGCCTCCGACGAGGCCGGGTAGGAGGCCCTGGTCCCGCCGGCGGCAAGGTGGCGGTGGTAGAACACGGACTCGTCGTGCGCGACCGGGTGGCCGGCGGCCACCTCCTGCCAGCGGTCCCAGACCCGGCCCGCGTGCTCGGCGGCCGCCACGCGCTGCCGGTCGCCGAAGTCGATCAGCTCGCGCGGCGCGCCCGCGTACCAGCCCACCACCTCGGGTTCCCGCGTCCCGTCCCAGGAGGGACGACCGGTGATCAGACGCGGGTCGCGGGCGTGGCCGGCCAGGACGGGCAGACCCGCGTGGCCGCCGCAGATCCGGTAGCTGTCCCACACGTCCCGCTCCACGGCACCCGTACCGTCTCTCGCGAAGGGCTTCATCGCCTTCGCGACCGCCTCGTCCACTCTGTTCGCTCCGTCAACTCCGCCAACCCCGTCAAGTGTCGAGCCGGGCAGACATACGATGATCGACATTCCAGCCATCCCGGGATCCTAGACAGCAGAGCCGACGACAGCGACCCGTGCCCCGGCCCCTCGGGCGGCCGCGGGCCCTGCCGACGACGGCCGTCGGGTGGGGCCGCGACCCGGCGTCAGCCGACGGTGACCCGCAGATTGGCGAGGACGGCCGAGCCGTCGGTGGTGGTGGCGAGCACCCGGCCGGAACGATGCCAGAACGTCAGCGCACCGCCGTGGTGGCGCAGGCCCACCGTCGGTGCTCCGGCCCCCACCTGCCCCGCCGCCGTCGCGTTCGGGAGGAGCAGCGTCCGCGGTCCCTCCGTGGCGCTCGCCGTGCCGGTGCGCACGCGCACGGTGCCGTCGGCGGCCGGGGACAGGGCGAGCGCCCAGTGGTCGCCGTCGACGACCGGGCCGGCCGGGGCCACGCCCGCGACGAGCTGCTCCGCCGGCGGCCGGTCGGTCGACCAGCGCAGCGTGGTGCGGCCCTGCTCCCGGTCCGGCTCGGCGGTCAGCAGCCGGCCGCTCGCCAGCACCGCCGTGCCCTCGGTGAGGTGCTCGGCGTCCAGCCCGGTGCGCGAGCGCAGCTCCCAGCCTGGCTGGTCCCAGCGCCACAGCTCCGTCAGGACCTTGCCCCTGGGCAGCCGGGAGGACACCACGGACGCGCAGGACGTCGGCGTGCGCACGACCGGGCCGACCGGCCGTTGCTCGCCGCCGAGCTCGCGCCACACCACGGTCGGGCGCGCTGCCAGGGTGTCGAGGACGGCGATGCCGTCGTCGTCCACGGTCAGCAAGTGCCGGCCGTCGAAGGACGGCACGAGCCGGCGTACCCGCAGCGTGGTCCAGTACCGGACGGCGCGGGTGCCGAGGTCCAGCCGCGAGATCTCGCGGAGCTGCCCGTAGCGGGCCACCAGCAGGGCGGCGCCGCCGTGGTCGGCCAGCACCAGCTCGTCCGCCGGGACGTCCCAGCGGGCGCGCACCCGGCCGTCGGGCCCCAGCAGCCGCACCCCCGCCTGGCCGCAGGCCACCAGCAGCAGGCCCGACTCCAGCCGCGCCGCGTCCAGGACCGGGAGCGTCCCGGGCCGGTCCGCGAAGGACAGCTCGCTCCGGCCGTCGACCGTGGGGCGGGCGGTGCGCCGCGGTCGCGGCAGATCCGCCGCCGTCAGCGGGTCGGCGCGCTTCATCAGCCGCTCGAACAGCGCCTCTTCGGTGCGCTGGTCGAGCGTGCCCGCATCGCCGAAGCCGCCGTCCCGGACCACGGCGCGGACCGCCGCCGTGGCGAGCTCCCGGTCGCCTGCCGGATCCGCGCCCGGCAACTCGGCGAGCGCGGTGGCCAGCGCGGACCGGCCGGTGGCCCGCGCGCGAGCGCCCTCGCCGGCGGCGGAGGCCTCCGAGCTGCCGGAGCTGTTTGAACCGTCCGAACCGTCCGAACCGTCTGAACCGGACGAGCCGTCACCGCCGTCCTCCAGGACGGCCAGCGCGAACGCCCGAGTCGCCTCCCCCGCGCCGAGCGCCAGCAGGTGGGCCAGGGCCCGCCCGCGCGCCGGGCCGCCGAGCGCGACCGCGTCCCGCAGATCCGCGACCACCGAGGGCCGCAGCGCCTCGTCCGGCCAGGCTGCTTCGACCGCGCCCAGCCGGTCGCCGCTCGCCCGGCAGTGCTCGACCCAGGCGGTGCGCAGCTCGCGCCCGGCCTGCGGGTCGTCGGCGCTCAGCCGGTCGACCGCGCCCGCGAAGGCGGCCCGCCGGTGCGCCGTCCGGATCGCCCGGTCACGCTCGCCCGCCTGCCACCAGAGCCGCACCACCAGGTCGGCGGCCAGGTCACGGCCCTCGGCGAGTTCGGCGGCCTGGGCCGCCCGGCCGTGCCGGTCCAACAGGGCGGCCGCCTCGGCCGGGACGTCCAGCAGGTCGGCCAGCACGAACGCCGCCTCGTCGATCCGCCCCTCGCGCTCCAGAGCGGCGGCGGCCTGCCGGTAGAGGTCGGCCAGCATCGACTTGACGGTCGGTCCGGACAGCGGCGAGACCCCCGCCGGCCCGCCGGCGGTGGGCGTCGGGCGCAGCGGGCCCGTGTGGCGTCGGGGCAGGCCGAGCGAGAGCCACCCCTGCTCGGCGCCGGAGGAGGCGTCCGCCAGGCGCAACGCGTCGCGCAGGGCGTCGTCCCAGCGGCGCTGCTCGAAGGCGCGGGTCAGCTCCCGCAGGTAGCGGGCGTGGCGACCCTGGACGAGCCCGCCGGCGGGGGTGCGCATGGCGAGGCGGGCGAGCAGGCCGGCCAGCGGGGGCCGGCGGGCGCGGGTCGGCCGGGGAACGGCGCGCGAGGCGAGGGCGCGCGGGGCGACGGCGCCCGAGGCGGGCTTGCCGGCACCGGAGGTAGCGGCGATGTGGTACCGGCGTCCCCGTCCCCCGAGGACCGCGGCGGCGGCGACCAGGGCGAAGACGGACCCGGCGGGGTGGAGGCCGCGGCCCAGGATCAGGTGAACGGACCAGAGGGCCATGACGACGACGGCCACGGCCATCAGGACGGTCACCGTCACGAACGCCAGCCGTCCCGACGCGTCCGCCCACCGTGGCCGAAGGAACGACCTGGCCAGCCGGGGAAGCGAGAGCGAGCGGAGCGACTGGAGCAGCGGGAGCGGGCGGAGCGACCGGCGCAGCCGGGACAGGGGCCGCGGTCGGCCGCTCACCGGGGCCGCCTCGGTCAGGCGACGGGCCCGCTTCGAGCGGGCCCCGATGCCCGCCGCCGCCCGCAGGTCCGGCCGGGCCGGCCGCGACAGGTCCTCGGCGACGGGATCGGGTTCGGCCACCGAACCGACCGGCGCGAGCCGGTGGAGGGTGAGCCCGGCCGGGTCGAGCCAGCCCGACGGGTCCACCGGCCGCAGCTCCGCGATCCGGTGCGTCGTCACCGCTCCCGCCGTGGTGAGGGCGAGGCGACCGGCCGGCACCGGGGCGCCCTCGGTGCCGACGGCGGCCAGCCCGCCGCCGCCCGGGCGCCGCACCGGCAGCCCGGGCGCGCCGTCCGCCCGGATCCCGACCGGCGCCGCGAGGACGAGCAGCCAGCGGCCGTCCGGAAGCAGACGCAGGTCGGCGCCGTCCTCCCAGTGGGCCAGGACGCGCTCGGCGGCCTCGACCGCACCGATCACCGGAACGTCCAGGACGAAGCCGGCGGCGGTCACGGTGGCCCGAAACGCTGCGGCCGTTGCGCTCACTGCTCGCTCCCGAGGTGGTGGTCGATGCGGCCGGTGTTGGCGTCGCCGACCACCACCCGGCCGGGGCCCGGTTCGACGGCGAGCAGTGGCAGGGTCGGGTGGACGGCGGGCGGGCCCGAGCCGCCGGAGAGCCGGCTGAGCGTGCGGGTGCCGTCCGCCCGGATGCTGCGCACCACCCGCTCGCGCCCCCGGGTGCAGGTGATCAGTGCCGGGAGCACGCCGTCGTGGACGAGGCCGACCACGTCGGCCTGCTCCCGGAACGAGAGCTGGACGGGATCGCCCTGCCGGCACCGCAGCACCCAGTTCCTGCCGTCCTCGGACCAGCCCTGGGTGGTGCCGCTGTGGACGACGTGCCGGGCCCGCTCCGCCTCGGGCGCCAGCGGGTGCCGGAACAGCCGCCGCTCCCGGAACCGCTGGAAGCCGCGTTCCTCCGCGCCCGGTGCCAGCGGCCCGTCGTCCCGGGCGTTCCCGTCCCGCGTGATCCGCCACCACCGGCCGCCCAGCGGGCAGAGCAGGTCGTCACCGTCGCGCAGCACCGGCCGGACCGGGCCGGTGAGCAGGCTCTCCAGCGACGCCCGGTCGAGCCCGAGCACGTCCAGCTCGACGGTGTACGCGTCGCCCTCCCCGAGCGGGCGGCCGCTGACGTACGGGACGAGCCGCTCCCCCCTGATCTGCAGGACGATCAGGCGCCGGCCGGTCCGGCCGGCCGCGACGACCGGCCCGTGCAGGTGGTGGCGGCGGACCCGGATCGGGCCGGGCTGCTGTGACGCGCTCACCGGCAGGTTGACCGCGAGCAGCTCGGCGGGGTGCGCGCCCCGCAGCAGCAGGGTGCGGGCCTCGGTGGTGAAAGCCGGCGACGCCCGCCCGGTCGTCCCGGCCGGGAGGGCGACGACCGCCGGCGCGCCCCGGCGGAACTCGGCGCCGCGCAGCGCCCGGACGGCGATCTGCGTGGCGGGCAGCGGCAGGTCGACGCGCGTGCGCGCGAGACGCACGGTGACGCGGACGGCGCCGTCCGCGCTCCAGCCGCTCGGCTCGCTCGCCAGGACCCGCTGGTGCGAGCCGAGCCGGTCTGCCAGCCGGGGTGAGGTGAGTACCCAGGCCCGGTCGGCGGCGTCCAGCCCCTGCTGCGCCTGCCGGACGTCCTCGGGTGTCGGGTCGGCGTGGCGCCGGGCGTCGAGCCAGCGCGGCAGCAGCTCGGGGAGGTCGCCGGTGAGCCAGTGGCCGGGCGGGTCGCCGAGGATGCCGACGACCAGCTCGGCGCCGTGCGCGGCCGCCCGGCGGTGCAGGACCAGCAGGGCGGCGAGCTGGACGAGCCGGCCGGCGCCGGCCTGGGACGGGCCGGTGTCGGCCAGCACCACGATCCGGCCGCGGACCGCCGTGGCACGGAACTCGGGTGCCAGATGCAGGAGTTCACCCTCGGTCAGGCGCCGCAGGAATTCGTCGGGGGCCTCGTCGGCGAGCAGCCACTCCGAGGGGAGCAGCTGGTCGGGCCGGCCGGAGCGGGCGAGCCCGCCGAACCCGTCCGGGGTGCCGCGGTCGTCGACGGCGGGCTCGCGCTCGCCGATCAGGGCGTCCAGGCGGCGCAGCAACGGGCCCAGCGCGACGGCGAGTTCAGGTGTCAGCGCGGCGAGGCCGGCGGCCCACGGGGCCAGCGCGGCGGGCAGGCGGGTGGTCATCGCGGGGCGCTCCCGGTGTCCGGGGCGGGCGCGGCCGGGGCGGGCGCGGCCGGGGCTCCGGTGCTCGCGTCCCCGCTCTTCCCGTCCCCGGGGTACGAGTCCTCGGTGCTCGCGTCCTGGGTGTACGGGTTCAGCGCGGCCGGGTCGGTGCTCGGGGGCGGCGGGTCGGCGACCAGGGCATGACCGGGGAGCAGCACGCAGAGCCGGTCGTCCTCGGCACCCACGGCGGTGCGCCAGAGCGCGGCGGCGGGCCGGGGGCGGGCAGTGGTGGGCACCAGCACGCCGGCGTCGAGGCCCAGGTAACGGGCGCCGTCCGCCCACGGCAGGTCCGTGTCGGCCCCCAGGACCAGCAGCGCGCCGTCGCCGGCGACCACGCCGAGCCGGGCGCCGCCGACCAGCCGCTCGCGCGTGGCCACGGCCAGCGCGGGCACGGCGTCGCCCAGGCCGAGCACGGCGGCGGCGGGCAGCGGCGGCTCACGGCGTTCCCAGCGGAGCGGGAAGGACGGTGGGGCGGTGACCGTCACGAGGGGACGACCGCCGCAACCAGCTCGGCGCGTATCCCGGCCAGGGCGCCGGACAGGTCGGCCGGGTCGAAGCCCGCGTCGATCTCGCGCAGTGCCGCCTCCAGCCGCAGCCGGGAGTCGCGCCCCTCGGGGAGGGTGCGGTGTGCGGCCAGCAGCGCGCTACCGGTGCGGACGAGCCGCTCGGCACGGGCCGCCGAGCTGCGGGACAGTTCCTCGGCGGCGTGCACCAGGCTGCGGTTGGCGGCCTTCTCGACCAGATCGGCGAGGGTGTCGCGGGCCTGCGCCTGGGCGTCGGCGGTGGGGGCGACCAGCGGCAGCACCCACAGGTCGCGAGCCGAGGCCCTGGTCCGGCCGTCGAGCACGGCGGCGGCGGCGACCAGCTTCTGCGAGCGGACCGCCCGCCGGTCGCTGATCGGCACACCCGCGGCGCGCAGCCGGCGCAGCGCGGCGGCCACCAGCGGGGTGACCTCGTCGAGGTCGCAGGCACGGGCGGCGGCGGCGAGCCGGTCGAGGGCGCCGAGCCGGTCGGCCGGGCCGGCGCGGTCGGCAAGGTCGCGCGGGTCGGCAAGGCCGCGCGAATCGGTCAGGTCGCGCGGGTGGAGCGGGGCGCGCGGGTGGAGCGGTGCCGTCGCGGGCCGGCGGCCGGCCTCCAGCAGCTCCTCCAGCCGGGCGTCCGCCACCGGCTCGACGAACACCCGGGCCAGGAAGCGGTCGGCGAACGCCGCGAGCGCCGGATCCTCCGGCAGGTGGTTGGCCGCGCCCACACAGACCCGCAGCGGGCTGTGCAACACGGTGCGCCCGCGCCGGAAGACCCGCTCGTTGAGCAGGCCGAGCAAGGTGTTGAGGACGGCGGTGGAGCCGAGGAACACCTCGTCGAGAAAGGCGATCTCGGCCTCGGGCAGCATCCCGGCGGTCTCGAACTCGACCCGGCCCTCGCGGAGTTGACGCAGGTCGACGGGGCCGAAAAGCTCGTTGGGCTCGGTGAACCGCCCGAGCAGGTACTCGAAGTATTGGCCGCCGAGCTGCCCGGCGATCCGGCGGACCGCCTCGGACTTCGCCGTGCCCGGTGCGCCGACGACCAGCAGGTGCTCGCCGGCGACCGCACACAGGACCACCACCTCGGCCACGGTCTCGCGGTCGATCATGCCCTGCCCGGCGGCGGCGACGGCGGAGCCGATCAGCTCGGCGTCGGCGGCGCGGGCGGCTGCGGTGGTACTGGTCTCGGTCACGAGCACCGGAGTCTACGGGCGGCTGCGACACGCCCACCAACCGGTTTCCCGCGCGAGGCCCGTGAACCGGCCCCGACGAGAGTCCCCGCGCCCGCTCGGGGGGGTGTCTCACGTGGCACGTTTCGCGAGCTTCTGGTAGCAGGTCAGGGCGGCGGCCAGGCCGGGTGTTCGGCGGAGAGCTACGCCCTGTCCGCGCGGAGTTCGACGGGTCGGCGCCGCCGTGGTCCCCGGCGGGACCGGACGGCGGGTATGCCGCGGATGAGCGGCTTGAGGGCGAGGCTGTCACGCGTGCTCGCGCCGGAGACGACGACGGCGAGCGGGATGCCCTGGGCATCGGACCGCACATGCGGCTTGCTGCCCTTCTTGCCGCGATCGGCGCCCGGACGTGCGAGCCGTCCACAACTCACCCAGCGGCTCAGCCGGCCGGCCGGAAACCGCAGGTTAACGGCTCGGCAACGCGCCGGCGCGTAAGGGGCGCGGTGCGTACAGAACGTACGCCACAGCGCGCCCGGCTGCGTACGGTCCGTACGTTGGCGCCGGTGCCCGTGGGCCCGAGATTTGTGGGTATGACGACAGCCCCCGCGAGAGGGGATGACGGTACGTCCGTCAGCGCCCCCGCAGACCCGAACGCCCTCATCACCGCCTATGGTTCCCACGTCCTCGCCGTCGAGCCCACGGGCGCGGAGCCGGTCCCCGAATCGGCCCGGCACGGCAGCGCGTTGGGGCTGCTCTGGACGTGGCTCTCCCCCAACATGGAGTTCGCGACGGTCTACATCGGCGTGATCTCGGTGCTCTTCTTCGGCCTCGGGTTCTGGACGGCCACCGCGGCGCTGCTGCTCGGCACCGCCGTCGGCTCGGCCACCCACGGGTGGCTCAGCGTGTACGGGCCGAGGTTCGGCGTTCCGCAGATGGTGGCCGGCCGGCTGGCGTTCGGGCGGTGGGGGAACGCCCTGCCGGCCGCCCTCAACGCGGCCGGGGCGGGCCTGGGTTGGTTCGCCGTCAACAGTGTCTCCGGCGCCTTCGCACTGGCCACCCTCTCCGGGATGCCGACGCTGCTCTGCCTGGTCCTGGTGGTTATCGCCCAGATCGCGGTCGCCTATCTGGGGCACAACTTCGTGCACGGCTTTGAGCGCTACGCACTGCCGCCGCTGACCGTGGTGTTCCTGGCAGCGTCCGCGGTCACCCTCGGCAAGGCCCACCTGGGCGGAGCCGCGAGCACCACGGGCACCACCGGCGGCTTCCTGCTGGCATTCAGTACGGCCTTCGGGTACGCCGCCGGCTGGAACCCGTTCGCCGCCGACTACACCCGCTACCTGCCCGCCGCGACCGCGCGCTGGAAGGTGGCCCTCTACCCGGCCGTCGGCGTGTTCGTGGGTGTCTCACTGCTCGCGGTGGTCGGCGCCGCCTCGGCGACCATCGCCACGGGTGAGCGGAACCCCACCGCCGCCTTCACCGGCCATCTTCCGGGCTGGCTCGGCAACTTGACGCTGCTCGCCATCATGCTCGGAGCCGTCTCGGCGAACGCCATCAACATCTACTCCGCCGGGATGTCCTTCGTCTCGCTCGGCCTGCGCAAGCTGCCGCGCGGCCCGGTGGCGCTGGTGATCGGCGCGCTCGGCTTCCTGGTCGCCTGGAGCGGGCTGAGCGACGCCGGGCACTCCTACGAGGCGTTCCTGCTGGTCATCGCCTACTGGGTGGCGCCCTGGCTGGCCGTGGTGTTCACCGACGAGTGGTTGCGCCGGCGGGCCGGGTCGACGGACGCCACAGCTGCCGAGCAGATGGCCGATGCCGGGTACGAGGTGTGGGCCGGCCCGATCGCGATGGTGGCCGGGACAGTGCTCTCCGTACTCCTCTTCAGCAGCCAGGAGCAGTTCACGGGCTACCTCGTCAGAGCGGCGCCCTCGATCGGCGACCTCACCTGCCTGGTCGGCTTCGCGCTGACAGCGGTGCTGTACGCGGGGCTGCGGCGGGTCCCCGCCCTGGCGCCCTCACGCTGATCGGCGCCCAGCCGGTCGACGGATCGGTCGACGGATCGGTCGACGGGGTGGTCGACGGGGTGGCCGGCGGGGCGCGCTCCGATGCGCTCACCGGATCGGAGCAGCCGGTGAGCGCAGGTGGCGAGCAGCCACTCGCCGTGCAGCTCCGGGTCGTCCACCTCGGACCCGAGCAGCAACTCGATCCGCTCCAGCCGTTGGTAGAACGACTGCCGTCCGATGTGCAGCAGCGCGGCCGTACGGGTCGGCGAGCAACCGTTGCGCAGGTGCACCTCCAGCGTCCGAACCAGGTCGCTCGGGTGGCGGGCCTCCCAGGCCAACAGTGGGCCGAGCGAGTCGTCCGCGAGGCGGGCCCACCGTTCGGGGCCGCCACTGCGGGTGAGTTCGCGCTCCAGGGCGAGGGAGCGGGCCGAGGTCACGTGCGGCTCGCCCGGGCGGGCGGCGGCGTCCGGCTCGGCGGGCGGGACGGTGACGGCGAGTTCGAGCGTGGTCCTGGCTTCCCGGAGCGTCTCCCCGTACCGCTCCCAGCCTGCCTCGGCGGCCACCGCCGGGCCGACCCCGACCACGGCTTCACCGGGCGCCGCCTCCCGCAGCGCACCCGTCGCGACCCTGACGGCGTCCGGGCCCGGTGGCACTCGGAGGAGAGCGAGCATCCCGCCGGGCAGCGCGGCCGTGAGCACGGAACCGCCCAGGGAGAGCGCCAGCCGACGGAGCGTCAGATCCGGCAGACCGCGGGCCGCGAGGCCCACCAACCGATGGCCCGGTATCGGGCGGAACCCCGGCAAGCTCGGCCCTGGCCGCCGCTTCGGCGCGGCCCACCGGGGCGGCGTCGGCCAGGTCGGCGAGCAGCGCCGCCGAATGCGCGGACCGGTCCGTCCCGGAGGCCGTGTGCGCGGTGTCGCGGTAGCGACGAGTGGTCCGCTCGGCGAGCGAGAGCGAGACGATCGCGGTGTTGACGGCCTCGGCAATCCGGACGAACGGCACCACCCGGCGTAGCGCCACCAGCGGCAGACCGCGCAGTTCGCTCTCGGCCACCACGGCCTCGGGCATGGTCGCCAGCGCACGCCCGATCTCGATGAACACGGCCGCCACACCCCGGGCGGCCAGCTCACGGATATAGGTCCTCTGCTGTCCCGCCGAGGTGTGTGCCAGCCCGAAGCCGTTGGTGAGCAGCAGCTCGCCACCGTAGAGAAAGGCGTAGCCCTCGTAGACCTCACTGGAGCGCACCCAGCGGACCGGCCGGTCCAGCGCCGCCCGGCCGGCGAGCAGGACGGGGGCGGCCGGGCCGAGCACGTCGAAGGCGAGGATCTCGCGGAGGGTGAGTGCGGTCATCGCGGGCTCCCGACAGGCAGGGGTGGGGTGACGCCGACGCCGGTGGCGGCGTTGAGCTGGTGCGGCACGAGCCGGTGCGGCGTGAGCTGGTACAGGCCTGGGAGGGTACGTTCCGAACGTTGCCGTGGTGTTTCCGCCGACAGGAGAGGGCGAGGTGGAGCAGTGGATATGGAACGGATTCTGGCCGTTGCGGTGGAGGAGGCCCGGGCCGGGCTGGCGGAGGGCGGCATCCCGATCGGGGCCGCGCTGTTCGGTCCGGACGGAGAGGTACTCGGCCGGGGGCACAACCGCCGGGTGCAGGACGGTGATCCGTCGATGCACGCCGAGACGGCGGCATTCCGGGCGGCCGGGCGGCTGCGCGGGTACGGGCGCACCACGATGGTGACCACCCTCTCGCCCTGCTGGTACTGCTCGGGCCTGGTCAGGCAGTTCGGGATCGGCCGGGTGGTGGTCGGCGAGGCACGGTCCTTCGTCGGCGGTCAGGACTGGCTGGCCGAACACGGCGTCGAGGTCACGGTGCTGGACGACCCCACGTGCCTGCAGCTGATGACGGACTTCATCGCGGCCAGGCCGGAGCTGTGGTTCGAGGACCTCGGCGAATAGCCGTATCGGAACGCCCAACTCTCTGGAGGAGCAAAGATGAACGAGGTTCGGATCCCCACCGTCGACCTGGGCCGGTGGCTGACGGGTACCGCCGCCGAACGCGAGCGGATCGCGCGGAGCGTGGACGAGGCGCTCGGACGGGCCGGCTTCCTGCTGATCACCGGTCACGGGGTGACGGAGCAGGAGCGGGAAGAAATCCGTTCGGCGGCGCGGGAGTTCTTCGCCCTTCCCGCGGAGGCCAAGAACCGGTACGCCGTGTCGGTGGGCGGCCGGGGCTGGCTGGGCCGGGGAGCCGAGGCCAACGGCTACTCGGAGGGAACGGAGACGCCACCGGATCTCAAGGAGTCCTGGACGATGGGATCGGAAGAAGCCACCGGTGACTCCGAGTTGGACGAGTTCTGGTTCCAGCGAAACGTCTGGCCGAGCGCGGAGGCGCCCGGACTGCAGGCGGTGGTCGAGCGGTACCTGGCCAAGATGCGAACCGTCGCGGACAACACGCTCCACCTGCTCGCGGCCGCACTCGGCCAGCCAGCGGACTTCTTCACCCGGCACACCGGCGCGTCGACGTACACCTGCAACATCAACTGGTACCCGAGCGTCGGCGTGGTGGGCCGGCCGCTGCCGGGGCAGTACCGGATCGGCCCGCACACCGACTTCGGCACGGTGACACTGCTGGACCGCCAGCAGGGCAAGGGCGGGCTGCAGGTCTGGACGGAGCAGCAGGGCTGGGCCGACGCCCCGTACGATCCGGCGGCGCTGACGGTCAACATCGGTGACCTGATGGCCCGTTGGACGGGCGACCGGTGGCGTTCGGGGCGGCACCGGGTACTGCCGCCGTCGCCGCAGGCCCCGGAGAAGGAGCTGATGTCGCTGGTGTACTTCTACGAGTGCGACCCGCACACCGAGGTCGCGCCGCTACCGGCGCCGATCGGGCGGGTCGAGTACGAGCCGGTGGACTCCACGGAGTACCTGCGGGCGAAGCTGGACGCGATCACCGTCGCGTGAAGGGCGACGCGTCCGCCGGTAAGGCGAACATCCGGGACCGTGACGGCGCGCGTCGCCCGCTGCTGTGGACCCGCCTTGACCACCCCAGCGTCCGGAAGATCCGGGCGGATCAAGGCTTCGCCGGCCGCCTGGTCCGCGCGCTACGTTGCGATGTTCTGGCACCGGGTCACCCCGGGCTCGGGAGCGCGGAGAGCAGGGCCGCGGCGGGTCGGTCGAAAGGCGCGATGCTGCCCGCTGCGTGACGGAGGACGTGGGCACCTTCGAGTGTGACGATCACGAGGGTGGCCAGATCGGCGGCCTGGGATGAACTCATTCCGGCGCGGGTGAGCTTTCCGGTGAGCTCGCCGACCCGGCCGGCTAATCCCTCGGCCGCGACGGTGCGCAGGCTGCCCTGGTCGGCAATGGCCGCGTCGTACTACACCTGACACCGCAGAACGCCGTCGAGTCGACTCTGGACAGGCCTCGCTCCACCTCACGCGGCACACCGGGAACAGCGTGAGCTGGATCGACCTCGGCACCCCCGACGTGGGGACGACGACGGCGTTCTACACCGCGCTGTTCGGTTGGATCGTCGCCCCACCGGGCTCCAACGGCTACCGGCTCTGCGCACTGCGCACTGCGCGGACAACTCGTCGCCGCCTTGGAGCCGGCCGAAGGCCGCGCCCCGATAATGGCGTCATGATCGACAAGCAGCTGCGCGTGGTACTGGCCGAGGACTCCGTCGTCCTCCGGGACGGGATGGTCGAACTGCTCGGTGCCCGTGGGTGCGAGGTGGTCGCCGCCGTCGGAACGGCCCCCGCGCTGCTGGCCGCCGTCGCGGAGCACCGGCCCGACGTGGCCGTGGTGGACATCCGGATGCCGCCCACTCACACGGACGAGGGCATTCGCGCCGCCGTGGAGCTCCGGGCGGGCGCCCCCGAGGTCGGCATCCTGGTCTTCTCCCAGCACGTCGAGACCGCCTGGGCCGGTCGACTGCTGGCCGGCGGCGCGGCGGGGATCGGGTACCTGCTGAAGGAACGGGTCGCCCGGACGTCCGAGTTCGTGGACGCGCTGCGCCGGGTCGCCGAAGGCGGTACGGCGCTCGACCCCGAGGTGGTGACCCGGCTGATGCGGGGCGGCCGGCGCAACCGCGTGGACGCGCTGACGCCCCGCGAGCGCGAGGTGCTCGAACTGATGGCGCAGGGCCACTCCAACCGCTCGATCGCCACGCGGCTCGTGGTGTCGGAGCGAGCCGTGGAGAAGCATGTCGCCGCCGTCTTCACCAAGTTCGACCTCCCGGCCACCGAGGCGGACAACCGGCGGGTCAAGGCGGTGCTCACCTACCTCGCCTGCACCGGGGCGGTCGACGAGCGCCACCTCTGATCGCACGATCCGCGCCGCCAGGTCACCGTCCGGGCGGTTTGCCGCAGGAGGTCGGACCGGCGCCTCGTCAGAGCGAGTTCGGCAGCTCGGCGGTGACGACGGTCGGGCCGCCCGGCGGGCTCTCCACCCGCAGGACGCCGTCCACGGCGGCGAGCCGCTCGCGCAGCCCTGCGAGGCCGGTACCACCCCGAGCCGCCGGGCCGGCCCCGAAGGAGGCGCCACCGCGTCCGTCGTCACGCACCGTCAACCGGACCCGGCCGTCGGTGGCGGTCGCCGACAGCTCGGCCGTCCGGGCTCCGCTGTGCTTGGTGACGTTGGTGAGCAGCTCGGCGGCGCAGAAGTAGACGGCCTGCTCGATCGCCCCGTCCGGCCGCTCCCGCAGGTCGAGCCGGACGGTGACCGGCACGGCCGAGCCGGCGGCCAGCCCGGGCAGCGCCTCGCCCAGGCCGCCGTCCAGGGCCACCGGGTGGATGCCACGGGTGAGCCGGCGCAGCTCCGCGATGGTGTCGTCGGTCTGACCGCGGGCCCGGTCGACCAGGGTGCGCAGGCGGGTGAGGTCGGCCTGCGCGGCGACGGGGTCGAGCACGTCGTCGGCCAGCGAGAGGGTGATGGCGAGGGCGACCAGCCGGGCCTGGGTGCCGTCGTGCAGGTCGCGTTCCAGACGGCGGAGCCGGTCGGTGTTCTCGGCGAGGAGCGTCGCGCGGGCGGATTCGAGCGCGCGGACCCGCTGCTGGGCACGGGCCGGGCCGAGCAGCAGCCGGGCCAGGCGCCGGTTCGCCGCGCCGAGCGCACGATTGGCCCCCGGCACGGCGGCGAGGACGGCCAGGCCCAGCAGGGCGGCGACCGCGTCCAGTAGACCGGGGGGCCGGTCGCCCGGCTCCAGCAACCGTACCCAGAGCGGGAATCCGACCAGCCAGCCGCAGCCGAGCGGCAGGACGACGACTGCGGCGAAGCCGAGCAGACCCAGCGGCAGACGCAGCAGCAGGTAGAGCAGCGCCCGCCAGGCGACCGGGTCGACCAGGACGGCGCGGCCGCGGGCGAACACGCCGTCCTGGGTCGGCAGCGGAGCCGGGGGTTCGACGTGCTCGCCGAGCAGCCGGCCCACCAGCCGGCGGTGGATCGTGCCGAGGCCGCGCGTGCCGTGGAGAGCGGCGACCACGAACGGCAGGCCGAGGACGGTGAGGGAGAGCAGCGCCCCCGCGTAGAGGACGGCGAGCGCGTAGGCGCCGCCCAGGACGGCGAGCGGCAGGCCCGCGACGGCGAAGAGCAGCTCGCCGCCACGGACCGTGAAGTACCGCCGCCGGCTCTGGCCCGCCGGACCGCTCCCCCGCTGCCGTTCAGTCACGGCCGCCGCCGACCAGTTCCGCCGCCGGGCCGGCGACGGCGCGCAGACCGGTGCCCAGGACGGCGGGCACGGTCAGCGCTGCCGCGCCGACGGCGATCCACCCGCAGGTGGCCACCGGGACGGCCGGCAGGGCGGAGCCGGTGAGCGCTGCGCTGAAGGCCGCCGAGGCGGTGGCGGCGACCACCGAACCCAGCAGGACCCCGATGGCCGTGGTGAGCGCGGCCTCGACGGTGAGCATCCGCAGCAGCTGGCGGCGGGTCGCGCCGACCAGCCGGAGCAGGGCGAACTCTCGGCGGCGGTCGGCGGTCAGCGCCACCAGCGTGTTCACCGTGGAGACGGCGGCGAAGCAGACCAGCATGGCCAGCTCCGCCTGGCGCAGCCAGACATCGGTGGCGGAGGTCACGGAGGTGCCGCCGGCCGCCGCCCGGCTCGCCGCGTGCGCTGCGGTGCTTGTCATGATCGACATGGTGCCCGAGAGGCCGACGAGGAGCGAGACCGGCACCACGGCGGCGGACAACCGGTGTGCGTAGCCGCGCAGATTGGCGTCGGCCAGCCAGCCGGAGCGCGGCGCCGCGAGCCGCACCGGCGCGCCCAGCACGGCGGCGACCACGCGGGCCGCGAGCGGGCCCAGCAGGGCTACGGCGACCAGCAGCACCACCGAGGCGAGCAGGGCCGCCTGCCCGGCCTTGTCCGGCTGGTCGGCCGGGCGGGTCGCGGCCAGCCGAACCAGCAGCCCGCCGCCGACCAGCGCACCTGCCCCGGCGAGCAGCCGGGGCGGCCCGGTTCGACCGTGCTCGGTCGAACTCGCGGTCAGGGCGGCGGCGGGCGCGATCCGGGAGATCCGCCGGGCCGCGACGGCGCTCGCGGCCAGGGCGATGAGCAGCACCGCCGCGAGCGCGACCAGCATCGGCAGTGGCGTGCCCGGCACCCGCACGGCGGGCGCGGCCATCCCCCGCTGCTGCAGCGCGGCGAGGAACCGGCGGGCGGCGAACGCGCCGGCCGCGCAGCCGGGTACGGCCATCAGCAGGACCGTCGCGACCACCTGGCCGCGCACCAGCCGCCGGACCTGCCGGGGCGTCGCGGCGACGGTGCGCAGCAGCGCCAGCTCACGGTGCTGCCGGCGAACAGCGAAGCCCAGCGCGTTGACCACCACGAAGAAGGCGACCACCACGGCGATCTCGCCGAAGGCCCCGGCGATCACCATCAGTCCCGGTCCGGCGGGATCCCGCTCGGCGGCGGGAGCGGCGGCCGCGGCGGCGAAGAGCGAGCCGAACAGCGTCACCGCGGCGAGGGCGAGGAAGAGTGCCGCCGCCGACCCGGCGAAGGCTGCGGGGCTGCGGCGGAGCTGCCCGAAGGCCAGGGCCGCGACGGCACCCCGGCCCGGGCGTCGGAGCCCCGGTTCGGCGCGAGTGGCGCACGAGGCCGCCGTACCGGGCGTCGGGGCGGCAGGCGTCGGGGCGTTCGGCACCGGGGAGTTCGGCGTCGGGGCGTTCGGCATCGGGCCAGGCATCGCGCTCACCCGCCCAGCCGGCTCAGGCGCTCGCCGACCAGCGCCGCCGTGGGCCGCTCCAGCTCGTCCACCAACAGGCCGTCGGCGAGCAGCAGGACGCGGTCGGCGTAGCCGGCCGCCACCGGGTCGTGGGTGACCATCACACAGGTCTGCCCGTCCCGGTCCACGCCGGTCCGGAGCAGAGCGAGGATCTCGTGACCGGTGGCACGGTCGAGCGCGCCGGTGGGTTCGTCGGCGAAGAGCACGTCCGGGCGGGCGACCAGGGCCCGGGCGATCGCCACCCGCTGCTGCTGGCCGCCGGAGAGTTGGCCCGGCCGGTGCCGCTCGCGCCCGGCCAGGCCGACCCGGGCGAGCGCGTCCGACACGGCGGCCCGGCCGGGTCGGACTCCGGCCAGCCGACCGGGGAGCTCGACGTTCTGGGCGACGGTCATCGCGGGCATCAGGTTGAACGCCTGGAAGACGAACCCGACCCGGCGGCGGCGCAGTTCGGCAAGGCGTCGCTCGGACAGCCGGGACACCTCGGTGTCGCCCCACCGGACGGTGCCGCGGGTGGGCCGGTCCATGCCTGCGAGGCAGTGCAGCAGGGTGGTCTTGCCGGAGCCGGAGGGCCCCATCACGGCGGTGAAGGTCCCGGGCGCGAACGCCACCGACACCCCGCGCAGCGCCCGCACGGCCGCACCGCCCCGCCCGTACTCCCGGTGCAGGTCGTCCGCGCGGGCGGCGGGCCCGGCGACCACTGTCGTTCTCGTCTCAGCCATGGCTCCATGCTGGCCGGGCCGGGCGCGGCGATCGATGGTGCTCGCCCCCGGATCGGGGGTTCGGAAAACCGAACCCCCGCCCCGTCGCGCGATGCCGACGCCAAGGGGTGTCGTGCCGATCAGCCGACCACCAGGAGTGATTGACGGTCAATCAGCGCCCGTCGTCCCCGCGCGGCCCGTGGATGGTGCGGTCGGCCTCGGTGATGGCGAGGTCGTTGATGCTGGCCTCGCGGCGTTGCATCAGGCCGTCCGGGGCGAACTCCCAGAGCTCGTTGCCGTGGCTGCGCCACCACTGGCCGTCGTCGTCGTGCCACTCGTACTGGAACCGGACGGCGATGCGGTTGCCGGTGAAGGACCAGAGTTGCTTGCGCAGCGCGTACTCGTGCTCCCTGGCCCACTTGTCGGCGAGGAAGGCGGTGATCTCCTCGCGCCCGTTGACGAACCGGTCGCGGTTGCGCCAGACGGAATCGGGCGTGTAGGCGAGGGCCACGCGCTGCGGGTCGCGGGTGTTCCACGCGTCCTCGGCCGCCTGGACCTTGGCGGCCGCGGTCTCCGCGGTGAACGGCGGGAGCGGGGGGCGTGCGGCCGACGCGACGGACTCGCGCGGCGAACCGGAGGCGGCGGGGATCTCGGCGGTGGCCATGCTAGGACTCCTTCAGAAGTGCTGGACAGGGCGGGAGTTACCGGCCGCTCCGTGGGCCGGGTGGCTTCGACATCGAGGAAACTAAACCGCTCAGTCTATTCTATCAACCGAACCGTTCAGTCTTGACGGTGAACTGAATCGTGTAGTTCAGTCGACCCATGACCACCGCCACACGGTCCACCGTCCGGCGTCGATCCGAGTCGGCGGCAGCATGCGGAACGGGCCACGCCGGCCCCGCGACAAACAACTCCGCGCCCGGGAATGAACGTTGCGGACCTAACCGTTACTCATGTGAATACCAGTTAGAATCGATGACAGGAGAACCTAACATGACCGACGTACGCCACACCACCGTCGAGATCCAGGGCCGGCCGGTCTTCTACCGGGAGGCGGGCGATCCGGCCAACCCGACGCTCGTCCTGCTGCACGGCTTCCCCAGCAGCTCGGCCATGTTCCGCAACCTGCTGCGCGAGCTGGGCGACACCTACCACCTGATCGCGCCCGACCACATCGGGTTCGGCCAGTCCGCAGCGCCGTCCGTCGACGAGTTCGAGTACAGCTTCGACAGGCTCACCGAGTACACCCTGGAACTGCTCGACACCCTGGGAATCGACCGCTTCGCCCTCTACATCCACGACTACGGTGCCCCGATCGGGCTGCGCATCGCCTCCCGGCACCCCGAGCGCGTGACCGCGATCATCACCCAGAGCGGCAACGCCTACCTGGAGGGCTTCACCCCGTTCTGGGAGCTCCTGTTCGCGCACGCCAAGGACCGGGCCGCGCACGAGCCGGCCGTCCGGCAGCTGCTCGAAGCCGACGCCACCCGGTGGCAGTACACCCACGGCGTCCCGGCCGACCGGGCCGACCGGATCAGCCCTGACGCCTGGACCCTCGACCAGGCCTACCTCGACCGTCCCGGCAACAAGGAGATCCAGCTGCAGCTCTTCTGGGACTACCAGTTCAACCTCGACGGCTACCCCGACTTCCAGCGCTACTTCGCCGAACACCGCCCGCCGGTCCTGATCGCCTGGGGCGAGCACGACGAGATCTTCGGTGCAGACGGCGCCCGCGCCTACCTCCGCGACCTCCCCGACGCCGAGCTCCACCTCCTCGACGCCGGCCACTTCGCCCTGGAAACCCACGGCCCCGAAATCGCCGCCCTCATCCGCGACTTCCTCGGCCGCACGCTCGCCTGACCGGCGGCCCCGGCCCGTCGAACCGGCAGGAGACGCAGACCGGCCCGCTCAGGACGACGAAGGCGCCCGGCGGCGCGGGCCGCCGGGCGTCCGGGAAGCACCCGCCTTCACCCGCACCGGAGCGACCGGAGCGACCGGGGCCGCCCCGAACGGCGAGGAGCGCACGCCCTCCCCCGGCGGACCGCCGCCCGCAGAGTTCGAACGGATCATCGGCGAAGCACGAGCGGGCCGCCCGCACGAGGGCGCCTGGGCTGTCCAGGGAGGCTGCTACCAAACCAGGGGATTGACAGAACCACGCCCGAGAGGAACGTGACGCGGTCACCGAGATAGCCGACACCAATTGATGTCATGTCAGTTGGCAGGGCCTTAACGACCTTGAGAACGAAGCTTCTTGACGAGCATCAAGTAGTGACACATCATGACCACGCGTCGCCGATGTTGATCGCTCTGAAAACTCCGCGACGGGGGAACTGGAACTGAAGGGGAAACAGTGATGCGGACTCTCAACGTGGTTCTGATCGGCAAGGGTGGTGTCCTCGCTCGCTGCGGTGAGGAGCTGCTGTCGGCAGGGCACCGAATCCGGGCGGTGGTGACCGGCGACGCCGTGGTCCGCGCCTGGGCCGTCAGATCGGGGATCGGCCACCACTCCCTCGATGACGCGCTTCTCGCCCCGGACCGGCTGTCGTGCGACGTGCTTCTCAGCATCGGGAACGACGCCCTGATCCCCGAGGCACTGCTGGCCTGCGCGCACGGGACGAGCGTCAACTACCACTACGGTCCGCTGCCCGAATACGCCGGCCTGAACGCACCCTCCTGGGCCGTCGCCAACCGGGAGAGCGACTACGCCATCACGTGGCACCGGATCGGCGAGCTGGTCGACGGCGGCGACGTCCTCAAGCGGATACCGGTACCGGTCGAGCCCGACGAGACCGCGCTGTCGCTGGGCGTGAAGTGCGACGAGGCGGCTGTCGCGAGCGTGACCGAACTGATCGGCGACATCGCCGAAGGCCGTGAGTCCGCCGTCCCTCAGGACCTGGCCGCGCGTCGCTACTTCTCCCGGCACACGCAGTTCTCCGCCGAGGGCCTGATCGACTGGGCCCGCGAGGCCGAGGACATCGTCGCCATGGTCCGGGCGACCGACCACGGGCTGTTCGGCTGCCCGCTCGTGTGGCCCAAGGTGAACGTCAACGGGCGCATTCTCGCCGTCCGCGAGGCCCGCGTCGGCATGGCGACCCCCGGTGCCGCCCCCGGCGAGGTGCTGACCTGCGACGCGGACGGCCTGAACGTGGCCACGGCCACCGGTGCCGTTCACCTGATCCGGCTGAGCACGCTGGAGGGCGAGCCGGTCGACGCGGACAGCCTCCGGACGGAGAACGCGGTCCGGACCGGCCTGATCCTCCTGGCTCCCGGCGACGCGCTCCGGGACGCCATCACCGAGACCGGTACCCGGGCGTCGAAGGCCGCCGCTCACTGGCGCAAGCGGCTTGGCACCGACGCCCACCCGTTCCGCCTGCCCTTCACACCGCAGGCCTCCGGCACCGAGCAGGACACCGCTCCCGTCGTCGCGCGCTGCGCCGCTCCCGGCGGAGTGTCCGCCCTGGCCGGCCTGGTGAGCACGTACCTGAGCCGGGCGGCCGCGACGAACGACGTCACTCTCGCCGTCGCCGCGCCCCGCGACGGGATCGACCCCGGCTACCGGGACCTGTTCGCCGCCTGGCTGCCGCTGCGCGCCACCGTCGACCCCGGCCGGACGGTCGCCGACAACCTCCGGGCGGTCGCCGAGGAGTTCCGTCTCGGGCAGGAACGGGGATGGCTGCGCCGTGACCAGATCGGACGGGACGAGACGCTGCGCCGGCAGTGGGACGCCGGCGACCTGACGCCCGACGTGATGATCTCGTGGGCCGATGCGGCGGAGCCCGCGGACGGCCGGCGCCCGGCGCTGAACCTGGTCGTCCGACCCGACGGCGAGACGGTCGAGTTCCACTTCGACGCCCGACGTCTGGCCCGCGGCGACGTCGCCCGCCTCGCCGCGCAGCTCGGCGGCTGGTGCGACCGGGTACCCGGGCTGGCCGACGAGACCCTGGCGTCCGTCGACATCCTCTCGGCGTCGGAGCGCGCGTCGTTGACCGACGCCTTCAACGCCACCGACGACGACACCCTCCTCGGCCACCGCCTGCACACGCTCTTCGAGCAGGCCGCCGAGCGCCACGCCGACAACGTCGCACTGATCTGCGCCGACACGCGGCTGACCTACGGTGAGCTGAACAGCCGGGCGAACCGTGTCGCGCACACGCTGATCGAGCGCGGCATCGGACGCGGCGACCTGGTCGGCATAGGGCTGGACCGCTCGCCCGACGTCGTCGTGGCCGTACTGGCGGCGCTGAAGACCGGTGCCGCCTATGTGCCGGTCGACCCGGCGTTCCCGGCGGAACGCATCCGCCAGATGATCGACGACGCCGACCCCCGGATCATCCTCACCCCGACCGCGGCACCCGCCAATCTCGCCGAGTGGTCGACGCGCTGTCTGAGCATCACGGACGCCGCCGGCGAGCGTGCCGACGCCGACAACCCGGGCGTCGAGGTCCAGGCCGACGACCTCGCCTACGTCATCTACACCTCCGGCACGTCCGGCACGCCCAAGGGCGTGGAGATCAGCCATGGCGCGCTGTGCAACCTGCTGGAGTCCATGCGCCGGGAGCCCGGCTGCGCCGAGACCGACCGGCTGCTGGCGGTCACCACCATCTCCTTCGACATCGCGGTCCTGGAACTGTTCCTGCCGCTGCTCAGCGGGGCCGCCACGGTCATCGCCCAGGCCCACGAGACGATCGACGCGAACGCGCTGATCGGCCTGATGGAGCGTCACGGGATCACGATGATGCAGGGCACGCCGGCGACCTGGCAGCTGCTGCTGGACGCGGGCTGGCAGGGCGACCCGCGCCTGGGCAAGATCCTGTGCGGAGGTGAGGCCCTGCCGCGCGCACTGGCCGACCGCCTGCTCGGCTGCGGCGACACCGTCTGGAACCTGTACGGGCCCACCGAGACCACCGTCTGGTCCAGCATCTGGCGGGTGGAGCCGGAGGGCGACGTCGTCATCGGCCGGCCGGTGGCCAACACCCGGCTCTACATCCTGGACGAGAACCTCGCGCCGGTGCCGCCCGGCTTCCCCGGAGAACTGTGCATCGGCGGCGCCGGCGTGGCACGTGGCTACCACGCCGCCCCCGAGCAGACCCGGGGCCGCTTCGTCCCCGACCCGTTCCGCACCGGCAACACGCTGTACCGCACCGGCGACCTGGCCCGGTTCGTCGCACCCGACGCGCTGCGCGTACTCGGCCGCAACGACAGCCAGGTGAAGCTCCGCGGCTACCGCATCGAACTGGGCGACATCGAGACGGCGCTGACCGCCCACGACGACGTCGCCCGCGCAGTCGTCGTCGGCCGCAACGAGCAACTGGTCGCCTACTGCGTCCGCGACGCTGCCGCGCCCACCGAGTCCGCCCACGACGAGGAGGTACAGCGCGCCGCGCTGGCCGAGTGGGCCGGCGCCTGGGACCGCGCCTACGAGTCCGACGCCGATGACGCCACCTTCAACCTGGCCGGCTGGCGCAACAGCTACGACGGTTCGCCGTTCTCCGTGGCCGAGATGCGTGACTGGCAGCGCGGTTCGGTCGACCGCATCCTGTCCTACGCACCCCAGCGCGTGTTCGAGGTCGGCTTCGGCACCGGCCTGATGATGTTCGCCGTCGCACCGCACTGCACCACCTACCACGCGGTGGACGCCTCGGCCCAGGCCGTCGAGGTCACCCGGCAGCACCTGCGGTCGCTGCCGAACGTCACGTGCGAGCACCGCCCGGCGCACGACCTGCCGGCCGTGGCCGCCGGCTCCTTCGACACCGTGATCGTCAACTCGGTGGCCCAGTACTTCCCGAGCGTCGACTACCTGACCTCGGTGCTGGAGTGGGCGACCACCGCGGTGACGGAGGGGCGGGTGTACCTCGGTGACATCCGCGACCTGTCGCTGCTGCGCTTCTTCCACTCCGACGTGATCCAGTTCCGCCACGACGACCTCTCGCCCGAGGAGGTGGCCCGCCGCGTCGAACGCGCGGTCCGGGCCGAGCGCGAACTGGTCGTCGCGCCCGACTACTTCGCCGACCTCCCCTCCCTCTTCCCGCAGATCACCCGCGTCGACGTCATGCTGCGCAACAGCCGGCACGTCAACGAGATGACTCGCTACCGCTACGACGTGACGATCCACATCGGCGGCGGACCGCAAGCGCACGCCGCCGGCACCGAGCACGACTGGCGGACCGAGTCGCTCGAGATCGCAGCCGTGCCCGCGCTGCTCGCCGGCCTCGACGGCGGGCCGCTGCGCCTGACCGACGTGCCCAACGGCCGGCTCGCCGAGGTGCCCGATCGCGTCGCGGCCCTCGGCGAGGCGACGGAGCCGTACGCCCTCCCGGTGGATCCCCGTGACCTCACCGAGGTCGCCCAGGAGGCCGGACTGGAATGCGCTTTGCTCCCCAGCCGCTCCGGTGACAAGTGGACGTTCGACGCGGTGTTCTGGCACCCGGGCCTGACGCCGGACCTGAGCCTGCGCCCGGCCGCCGCCACCGACCGCGCCACGCTGGCCCGGTATGCGAACGTGCCCGCGGCGGGCGAGCCGGCGAAGGAGCCGATGGGCCGCCTCCTTCGCCCCTGGCTGGCCGAGCGGCTGCCCACCTACATGGTGCCGACGTTCTTCGTCGAGCTCGACGAGTTCCCGCTCACCCCCAACGGCAAGATCGACCGCAACGCCCTGCCGAGCCCGGTCGCCGACGCCGGAGCCATGGCCAAGCCCGCCAACGAGCTGGAGCGGGACATCCTCGCGATCTGGTCGGACGTACTGGGCCACGACCGCATCGGCGTCAACCAGAACTTCTTCGAGATCGGCGGTGACTCCCTGCGCGTGGTCCGCGTCCAGACCCGGCTGGAGAAGGTGCTGGGCCGGCCGATCTCCTCGGCCAAGCTCTTCGAGCACTTCACCGTCAAGGCCCTGGCGGCGCACCTCACCGGCGCCCGGACCGGCCCGACGCAGATTCCGTCGAGCCGCCGGGCGGAGGACGAGCCCATCGCCATCGTCGGCATGGCCTGCCGGCTTCCCGGCGACGTGAGCAGCCCGGACGAGCTGTGGGACCTGCTGGAGCGCGGGGCCGACGGCATCAGCGAGGTGCCCGCCGACCGATGGGACGCCGACGCGATCTACGACCCCGACCCGGATGTGCGTGGCAAGTCGGTGACACGCCGCGGGGGCTTCCTCGCCACGCCGATCGACATGTTCGACGCGTCGTTCTTCGGTATCGCGCCGCGGGAGGCGCACGCGATGGATCCGCTCCAGCGGCTGATGCTGGAGACGACGTGGGAGGCGTTCGAACGCGCGGGCTACACGCTCGACCAGCTGCGCGGAAGTCAGACCGCCACGTACATCGGCGTCGGCAAGAACTCCTCGTACCAGGAGTACGGCATCACCACCGGCGGGTCCATAGCCGACCTGGACGGTTACGTGGGTACGGGCTCCGCGCTCGCGACCGCGTCCGGCCGGATCTCCCATGTGTTCGGCCTCGAAGGCCCGACCATCACGATCGACACGGCCTGTTCGTCGTCCCTGGTGACCACTCACCTCGCCGCCAACGCGCTGCGTGACGGCGAGTGCGACCTGGCCGTCTCCGGCGGCGCGACCATCCTGCTCACGTCCAACATGAACGTCGAGTTCAGCCGGCTGCGCGGGATGTCGCCCGACGGGCTGTGCCGGTCGTTCTCCGCCGACAACGACGGGACCGGATGGAGTGAGGGTGTCGCCGTCGTCATCCTCAAGCGGCTCTCCGACGCGCAACGCGACGGCGACACCATCCATGCCGTCCTGCGCGGCACCGCCGTCAACCACGACGGCCACGCGGCGAGCCTGACCACGCCCAGCGGACCCGCTCAGCAGAAGGTCATCCGCACGGCCCTCGGCGCCTCCGGGCTTCAGCCGAAGGACATCGACTACCTGGAGGCCCACGGCACCGGCACCCGCCTCGGCGACCCCATCGAGGGCACCGCCCTCGGCGAGGTCTTCGGCGGCAGTCACCCCGACGAGCCGCTGTGGGTCGGCTCGGTCAAGTCGAACCTCAGCCACACCCAGGCGGCCGCCGGCCTGGCGGGGGTGATGAAGGTCGTCCTGTCCATGCGGCACAACGTGATTCCGCGCACCCTGCACGTCTCCGAAGCCACCCCGGACGTGGACTGGGCGGGCGCGAACATGGCCCTGGCCCGGGAGCCGCAGCCGTGGCTGCCGAAGGACCGGCCGCGCCGCGCCGGCGTGAGCTCGTTCGGCATCGGCGGCACCAACGCACACGTCATCGTGGAGGAACCGCCGGCGCCCCTCCCGTCCGACCGGCCCGCGGCCCAGCCGCCGTCGACGCTGCCGTTCGTGCTGTCCGGGTCCACCGACGCCGCCCTTCGCGCACAGGCCGACGCGCTTCACCAGTACGTGGGCATGAACATCCAGGACCGGCTTCTCGACCTGGCGTATTCGCTGGCCACCACCCGCAGCCACTTCCGCAAGCGGCTCGTGGTCACGGCGAAGGACAGGTCCGAACTCCTGGACAAGCTGGGTACCTTCGCCCGCAGCGGGGAGACCCCGCCCGGCGCCGCGCGGACCGGTGACAGTGCCCAGGAACAGAGCCTGGCCCTGCTGTTCACCGGGCAGGGCAGTCAACTGGTCGGCATGGGAAGGGATCTGTACGAGACCCATCCGGCGTTCCGCGACGCGCTCGACGAGATCGTCGCCCACTTCACCGAACTGGACCGTCCGCTGCTCGACGTCATGTGGGCCGAGGAGGGGTCCGCCGACGCCGCGCTGCTCGACCGGACCGACTTCACCCAGCCCGCCCTCTTCGCGCTGGAGGTGGCGCTGTGGCGGCTGTGGGAGAGCTGGGGCGTGCGGCCGCAGCTGCTCCTGGGCCACAGCATCGGTGAACTCGCCGCCGCGCACGTCGCCGGCGTCTTCGACCTGGCCGACGCGTCCCGTCTGGTGGCCGCCCGGGGCCGCCTGATGCAGGCGCTTCCCAGCCGCGGCGCGATGGCTTCGATCGAGGCCGGCGCTGCCGAGGTCGAGGCCGCGGTGCGGGAGCTGGACCTGACCGGCACGATCGATCTGGCCGGCCTCAACACCCCGACCCAGACCGTCGTCTCCGGCGACACCGACGCCGTGCGGGCCCTGGTGGCGCACTTCGCCGGCCAGGAACGCCGGGTCAAGGAACTGACGGTGTCGCACGCGTTCCACTCCCACCACATGGACGCCATGCTGTCCGGTTTCCAGGCGGTCGCCGAGACCGTGACGTACCGTCCCCCGACGATCCAGCTGGTCAGCAGTCTCACCGGAGCTCTGGCCGCGCCGGGCGAGTTCGAGCAGGCCTCCTACTGGGTGCGCCAGGTGCGCAGCGCGGTGCGCTTCAGCGACGGCATCGCGGCCCTGCACCGCGAGGGCGTCACCACCTTCCTGGAGCTCGGTCCGCAGCCGGTGCTCTCCGGCATGGGCGTGGCGTGCCTGGCCGACGAGACCGACGTCGCGTGGCTGCCGTCGCTGGCCGCGGGCAAGGACGGCTCCGCCGTCGTCCGGCACAGCCTCACCGAGCTGCACGTGCGGGGCGTGCCGGTCGACTGGTCGGCCTGGTTCGGACCCTGCGGCGGTGAGCGGGTCGCCCTGCCCACCTACGCCTTCCAGCGTGAGCGCTTCTGGTTCGACCCGTCGACGCCACGCTCGGTCGGCGCCGGTCTGGACGACACCGACCACCCGCTGCTGGGCGGCGCCGTCCGGATCGCCGGCACCGAGACGGTCGTGTTCACGACCGTGGTGGCGCCCGAGGAGCCGGCGTGGGTGCAGGACCACCAGATCATGGGCACCGTCCTGATGCCGGGCACCGCGTACATCGAGGCGATGCGCTCGGCCGCCGACGCCACCGCACCCGGCGAATGGGACGTGGCCGACGTCGACTTCCTGTATCCGATGGTGTTCGCCGGCGGCGCACCCGCCCGCCTGCAGGTCGTCGTGGGAGAGGAGTCCGAAGGCTCCCGGCCGGTCCAGGTGTACAGCGCACCTGACCGCAGGGACGGCGAGTGGCTGCTGCACGCCGAGGGCCGGATCGTGCCCGCGAAGCCCGTCACGGCAGACGCCGTGGTGCTGCCGCCGCCGGGTGCCGAGCGTCTCGACATCTCCGCGCTCTACGCCGAACTGGACACCGTCGGCTACGAGTTCGGCCCGGTGTTCCGGGGCATCCAGGAGGCCTGGCAGGCCGACGGGGTGGTCTGGGCCCGGGCGGCGCTGCCCGAGGAGGCCGCGCACACCGCCCGCGCCTACGCACTGCACCCGGCTCTGCTGGACTCGGCGATGCAGTCGCAGCTCTTCAGCATGCGGATGCACAACACGAACCCCGAGGACGTGCTCGTGCCGTTCGAGGCGGAGCGCCTGTCGATCCGGGAGAAGGGCCTCGCGGAAGTGTGGGTCCGGGTCGCCGAGTTCGACATGGGCGAGGGCGAGTTCCACGCGTCCCTGGACCTCTTCGACTCGGCCGGCCGGAACGTCGGCCGGCTGGAGCGGATGCACGCCCGGCGGGTCGACCGCGCGGTGCTGCGCAGGCTGGCCGCGGAGGGTGTGGACCGGCTCCGGTTCGAGGTGAACTGGCGGCCGACCGACACCGGGAAGGCGGAGATCGGCGGCTCCTGGGGCCTGCTGTCGCCGGGCGGTGAGGTGCCCTGGGCGGCGGAGGTGAAGAAGGCGCTGAGCCGGGCCGGTGTCCAGGCGTTCAAGGTGCGCGACCTGGAGGAGGCCGAGGAGCTCGACGGCGTCATCTGCCTGTGGGACGCCGGCAAGGACACCCTGGCCGGGACGCGCACGCTGTCCGCCGCGGCACTCGGCCAGCTCCACACCGCGGCCGGGACCGGGTTCGCGCCGCCGTTGGTGTGGCTGACCCGCCGCGCCGTGGGCGTCAACGCCGACGACATGGCCTCCGGGCTCGGCGCGGGACCGCTGTGGGGCCTGATGCGCACCGCCCGCAGCGAGCACCCCGACCTCGCGCTGCGTCTGCTCGACCTCGGCGACGAGGACGCCGATCTGGCCGCCCTCGCCCCGGCGCTGATGCTCTCCGACGAACCGGAGTGCGTGCTGCGGCGCGGCGAGGTACTCGTCCCCCATCTCGAACGGGTCGGCGCCTCGGGCGAACTGACGCTTCCTCCGGAGGGCCGCTGGCAGCTGGAGATCGCCGCCAAGGGCCGTCTGGACCAGCCGCTGTCGGTGCGCCGGGTGTCCCCGAAGCCGCTGGCGGCGGGCATGATCAGGGCCGACGTGAAGGCCGCCGGGGTGAACTTCCTGGACGTGCTCAACGCACTCGGCATGGTCGAGCTCCCGGTGTTCGGCATGGAGTTCTCCGGCGTGGTCACCGAGGTCGGGGCCGGGGTGAAGGACCTCCAGGTGGGCGACCGCGTCCTGGGCCTCGGCCAGGGATCGTTCGCCGCGGAGGTCGTCACCGACGCGCGCTGGGTGGTCCGCGTCCCGGAGAACCTCACGTTCGAGGAGGCCGCGACCATCCCGATGACGTTCCTGTCGGCCTGGTTCGGCCTGCACGACCTGGCCTCGCTGCAGCCGGGCGAGCGGGTGCTGGTCCACGCCGCGGCGGGCGGCGTCGGCATGGCGGCCGTCCAGCTGGCACGACTGCACGGCGCCGAGGTGTACGGCACCGCCAGCGAGCCGAAGTGGGCGGCGCTGCGCGAGATGGGGCTGGACGACGACCACATCGCGTCCTCCCGCGATCTGGGCTTCGTCGAGTCGTTCGGCCGCACCGCGCCCGGACGCGGCTTCGACGTCGTCCTGAACTCGCTCGCCGACGAGTTCATCGACGCGAGCCTCGGCATGCTGGGCGAGGGCGGACGCTTCCTGGAGCTCGGCAAGATCGACCTGCGGGAGCAGTCGTGGGTGGACGAGAACCACCCCGGCGTGAAGTACCGGGTCTACCACCTGCTCGAGGCCAGTCCGGACCAGATGCAGGCGATGCTCGTGTCGCTGGCCGAACTGTTCGCCTCGGGCAAGCTCACGCCGCTGCCGCTGCGCACCTTCCCGATGACGGCCACGTCCGACGCCCTGCGCTTCATGGCCCAGGCACGGCACGTCGGCAAGGTGGTGCTGACGCCCACCGAGCAGAAGGAGTTCATCCAGCCGGGCGGATCGGTGCTGATCACCGGTGGCGTCGGTGGCCTGGGCGGGCAGGTCGCCACCTGGCTGGCGGAGACCCACGGGGTGCGCGACCTCGTGCTCACCTCGCGGCGCGGCCCGGACACCCCCGGCGCGGCCGCGCTGGTGGCCGGCCTGGAGAAGCTCGGCGCCACCGCGACGGTGGTGGCCGCCGACTCCGCCGACCCGGACAGCATGGCCTCGGTGCTGGCTCTGTTCGACGCCGAGCGTCCGCTGCGCGGTGTGGTCCACGCGGCCGGTGTGCTCGACGACGGCGCCCTGTCGGCGCTGACGCCCGAACGGCTGGACACCGTCTTCTCGCCGAAGGTGGACGGGGCCTGGCACCTGCACCAGCTGACGCAGGACGCCGACCTGGACTTCTTCCTGCTCTTCTCCTCGATCTCCGACATCCTGGGGGCGCCGGGCCAGGGCAACTACGCGGCGGCCAACGCCTTCCTGGACTCGCTCGCGTACCTGCGCCGGGCCCAGGGCCTGCCGGCCACCTCGGTGGCCTGGGGACCGTGGGACGGCGAGGGCATGGCCGCGACGCTCAGCGAACGCGACCGCGCCCGGATCAGCCGTACCGGCATGGACGCGCTCGCTCCGCAGGACGGTCTGGAGCTGCTGGAGGAGACGGTGCGCAGCGGTCGCCCGCTGACCGTGGCGGCCGCGCTGGACCTCGCCTCGCTGCAGAGCTACTACCAGGACCAGGGCGGGGTGCCCCCGCTGCTGCGCTCGTTGCTCAGCTCCCAGGGTGGCAGCGGCCCGCGTGCCAAGGGTGACGGCGGGGCCGGCCTGCGCAAGCTGCTCGGCCAGACCGCTCCGGCGGAGCAGGAGTCGGTCGTGCTGGACATGGTCCGCGAGGGCGTGGCCAGGACGCTGGGCTTCTCCTCGATGAACGACGTGGACCCCGGCCTGCCGCTGCAGGACCTCGGCATCGACTCGCTGACCGCCGTCCTGATGCGCAACCAGCTCGCGGACATGACCGGCCTCGCGTTGCCGGCGAAGATCGCGCTCGACCGTCCGAACCTGAAGTCGCTGGCTCAGTTCCTGCTGGAGAAGCTGCTGGAGCGCGGCGTGGACCAGCCGTCGGAGGAGGCCCTCTCCACCGGTGAGGACCCGGCCGGTGCGGCGGACCCGGACAACGCGGCCAGGCTCGACATGGCACCGGTCCGCAAGGGTTACCTGGACCCGCAGCTGCGGTTCGACAACTGCCGGGGCGACCTGGGGCGTCCGGAAGCCGTGTTCCTCACCGGCGCCACCGGCTTCGTCGGCGCCTTCCTGCTGCACGAACTGCTGGCCGCCGGCGTCGCCACGCACTGCCTGGTGCGGGCCGATGACCAGGAGACCGCCACCCGGCGGCTGACCGGTGTGCTGTCGAGCTACGGCATGTGGCAGGAGGACTTCGCGTCGCTGCTGCATCCGGTGGCGGGCGACCTGTCCCAGCCCCTGTTCGGGCTGACGGACGAGGCGTTCGGCCGGCTCGCCGACGAGGTCGACGCGGTGTGCCACTCCGGCGCCCTGGTGGACTGGGTGCGGCCCCTGAGCGAGTACATCGGCCCGAACGTGGTCGGTGTGCACGAGGCCCTGCGGCTGGCGTCGACGGGCCGCGGCAAGACGGTGCACGTCATGTCGACCTTCGGGACCCTGCCGCGCCACCTCGGGTACGAGGTAACGCCGGACGAGATGGAGTACGGCTACGTCACCTCCAAGTGGATGGCGGAGCAGATGGTGACCGCGGCACGCTGGCGCGGCGCCAAGGCCTCGGTGTACCGGCTGCCGTTCGTGGGGCCGTCCGCCACGACGGGCCACTTCCGGCTCGACCGCGGCGACTTCCTGCACAACCTGGTCTCCGGCAGCCTGGCCCTGGGGTGCTTCCCCAGCACGGGCGCCAGTCTCGCGGCCGTCCTGCCGGTCGACCACCTGGCCCGGACCATCACCTCGATCATGCTCGACGAGCGGGACCGCATCGGCCGGGACTACGACTTCGTCAACGCCGGGGCGCCGAGCTTCGACCGCTTCTTCGAGATGGCCGTCGCGGCGACGGGCTCCGGTGAGCTGGTGCCGTTCGACGAGTGGAAGCAGCGGGCCCTGGCCTTCGCGGCCGCGGACACCACGAGCGCGCTGGCCCGGATCGCCGCGCTCGTGGACGGACTGACGCCGGACAACCTGACCCTCACGTTCGGGGCCGGCCTCGCCGGCGAGCACGTGCTGGGCGGCGACGACCACCCCGCGGCGCCGTTCGACGAGCAGTTCGTCGAGAGGTACGTCCACCGCATCATCGCCTCCGACGAGGCGGGCGCAAGGAAGCACGGCCCCGTCGGGGCGTAAGGACACCAGGCACGGTGGAGCCGCCCCGGGGCGGGCGGCTCCACCGGCCCCGGAACGTCACCCTCATCGACAGGAGAGTGGAACGGCATGAGCGCAGAATCCGAGCGGGAACCCGTCATGACGGGCACCTACCAGCCCAGCGGGACCTTCCTGCACACGTCCGCCGGCGCGCACGCCGAGAAGTTGATGCCGGTTCTGGACAAGTACCCGGTGGACGCCGGGGAGGTCGAGTCGCGGCTGCCTCCGAAGCGTGTCCTCAATCCCAGCTGCTTCTATCCGGACACCACCCCCACCGTCGTCGAGCAGATGAACCTCGACGACGGCCTCGCCGACAACCTGGCCCGGCAGCTGCGGTGCCAGGCCGTCATCCAGGAGAGCTTCGCCCAGGCGTCGATCGGCAGCTACTTCCCGCTGTCGACGATGTTCGAGAACTGCGTGCTGTTCATACCGTCGGCCAAGCGCTTCTACGACCTCAACCAGGAGATCGTCCACAAGCACTTCCCCGAGGTCGAGACCGCCGTGGTCAACGCCTTCGTGGTCACCGCGAACAAGCGCTCCTACGGCACCCACTCGGCCAGCGGCATCGCGCTGCAGATCCCGTCGCTGGTGAAGAAGCGGCTCGGTTTTCCGACCGAGTACCGCAGCTTCCACACCGCGGTGACGCCGACCCCGCTCGACCGGCAGCCCTTCGTGATCTTCGAAGAGGCCGAGGTCGAGGCGCCGAACCTGCAGTTCGCGTACGAGAAGATCATGGAATACGGCGTGGACAAGGAGGAGAAGGCCGCCGTCGACAAGGCCCTCTACCTGTTCCTGGAGGGCAAGCTCTCCGAGATCGACCTGCCGACCGTGCGCGACTTCCTGATGGCCAAGTACTGGGAGAAGCGGTACGCCGACACGCCGTCTCCCGGCTACTACTGCGACTCGCGGGTCGGTGACGCGCTGGTCTTCGACAACTACCGGGCCCACGGCGACGGCACGCTGCCCGGCTCGCCGAAGGACCGGCTGACGATCGACTTCCGCTGCTTCAACAAGGTGCACTACCCGGCGGGCATGTCCAGCGGCCTCGACTTCATCGTCGACCCGGACGAACGCAACTACCAGATCACCCGCAAGCGGGACTCCATCGACTTCCTGCTGACCACGCTGGGCTACGAGGGCATCGACGAGTTCCTGTACCTCGTGTTCGGCACCCGGCACACCGAACACATCAACCCCTTCGGGCTGATGACCGACCTTCAGTTCGGTGTCTACAACAAGTCCGAGTACCACCTGCTGGACCGGAACCTCGACGCCCACTACGAGCGCGTGGAGCAGCTGTACGACCAGATCGAACGGGACGGCGAGTACGTCCTGCCCGAGCGCGCGAAGCAGCGCCTCCAGGCACTCGCGCAGTAGGGGGACGCAGCATGTCGAACAACACGGTGGCCGCGCGCCCCGAGACGGCGTCGCGCGGACTCCTCGCCGTTCTGCTGACCGGGGTGTTCATCGCGATCCTCGACGTCGCCATCGCCAACGTGGCGGCACCGAGCATCGGCACCGACCTGGACGCCAGCGGCGCCGAGCTGCAGCTCGTCGTCGCCGGCTACATCGTCACCTACGCCGTCCTGCTGATCACCGGAGCGCGGCTCGGCGACCTCGTCGGCCGCAGGCGGATGTTTCTCGCCGGGGCCGCCGTCTTCACGGCGGCGTCGCTCGCCTGCGGCCTGGCCTGGACGGCTTTGGCACTGATCGTCTTCCGGTTCGTGCAGGGAGCCGGGGCCGCGTTGATGGTGCCGCAGGTGCTCAGCCTCATCCAGCTGAACTTCGCGGGCGCGGCTCGGGCCAAGGCGCTCAGCGCCTACGCCACGGTGATCGCCGGCGGCGCGATCGTCGGCCAGATCGCCGGCGGTGTCCTGGTCAGTGCCGACATCTTCGGCACCGACTGGCGGCCGGTGTTCCTGGTCAACGTGCCCGTCGGTCTGGTGCTGCTGATCGCCGGAGCGCGCACGCTGCCGAAGGACGCCGGCAATCCGTCCCGCAAGCTCGACCTGCCGGGTCTGGCCACGCTGTCCCTCGCCGTGATCGCGCTGGTGCTGCCGCTGGTCCTCGGGCACGAGCTGGGCTGGCCCGCGTGGACGTGGGTGAGCCTGGTGCTGTGCGTGATCTTCACGCTGGCCTTCGCACTGGTCGAGAGCCGGTCGAGCCGGACCGGCGGTTCACCGCTGGTCCCTGGTGAGCTGCTGCGCGCGCCCGGCCTGGTGGCGGGCGCGCTGGCCCTGCTCGCCGCGACCGCGAACTACGGCGCCATCCTCTTCCTGATCGCGTTCTTCGTGCAGACCGGCCTGGGCCACGGCGCGCTGGCCGCGGGGCTGGTGTTCCTGCCCAGTGCGTGCGCCTTCGGCTTCGCCAGCATGAACTGGCGCAAGCTGCCCGCCAAGTGGCATCGTCTGCTGCCCTCGGCAGGTCTGCTGCTCACCATGCCGGCGCTGGTCGGTCTCGCTCTCACCATGGACACCGGTCACCTCTCCGTCTGGATGGAGATCTGCATCCTGCTCTTCGGCCTCGGCATGGGGTCGGCGTTCAGCCCGCTGTTCACCATCGCGCTCTGGAAGGTGCCACCGGCCATCGCGGCGGACGCCAGCGGCGTGCTGACCACGGTGATGCAGCTCGGCCAGGTCATCGGCGTCGCGGTCTTCGGCTCGGTGCTCCTGAACCTCATGCACGCTCCGTCCGACGCGCCGCACGCCGGCTTCGTCACCGCGCTCGTGATGGCCGCCACAGGGGCGCTCGGAGCCCTGATCGCGCTGGGCCTGCCCCACGCGAACAACACCCCTGGGGGGTCGACCAGCTGACCGTCAGGTCCAATAATCAGAGGCAAGTCAGTCGTCGTTGCATGGGAGAAACATGTCAGGCTCTGTCATCGTCGGTGGCGTGCGCACGCCGATGGGCCGGCTGCTGGGCTCGCTGAAGGACTTATCCGGGGTTGACCTCGGCGGCCTGGCGATCAGGGCGGCGCTCGAGCGCGTGGGCCTCGCGCCGGAGGCCGTGCAGTACGTGATCATGGGTCAGGCGCTGCAGGCCGGCCAGGGGCAGATCCCGTCGCGCCAGGCCGCGGTCCGGGCCGGCATCCCGATGAGTGTGCCGTCCCTGACCGTCAACAAGGTGTGCCTGTCGGGGCTGGACGCGATCGCCCTGGCCGACCAGCAGATCCGCCTGGGCGAGTTCGACATCGTGGTCGCGGGCGGCATGGAGTCGATGACCAACGCCCCGCACGTTCTGCCCGGATCCCGCTCCGGCACCAAGTACGGGCCGGTCGAGATGCTGGACGTCACGGCGCACGACGGTCTCACCGATCCCTTCGACCAGGTCCTCATGGGTGCGCTGACCGACCAGCACAGCGCGAAGGCCGGCATCACCCGCGAGGACCAGGACGCGTTCTCCGCGCGCTCGCACCAGCGCGCCGCCGCCGCGATCAGCAGCGGCCGCTTCGCCGAGGAGATCGTGCCGGTCGAGGTCCCGCAGCGCAAGGGCGATCCGGTCGTGGTGGACACCGACGAGGGCGTGCGGCCGGACACCACGGCCGAGGGACTGGCGAAGCTCCGCCCCGCGTTCGGCGCGGACGGCACCATCACCGCCGGTTCGGCCTCGCAGATCTCCGACGGCGCGTGCGCCGTCGTCGTGATGAGCAAGGCCAAGGCCGAGGAGCTCGGCCTCGAGTGGCTGGCCGAGATCGGCGCCCACGGCAACGTGGCCGGTCCGGACAACTCCCTGCTGTCGCAGCCGTCCAACGCGATCAGGCATGCGCTGGGCAAGGAGAACCTGTCGGTCGACGACCTGGACCTCATCGAGATCAACGAGGCGTTCGCGGCGGTCGGCCTGCACTCCGCGCGCGAACTCGGGCTCGGTGACGAGGACATCGCGGCGAAGGTCAACGTCAACGGCGGCGCGCTCGCCCTGGGGCACCCGCTCGGCATGTCCGGTGCCCGCCTTGTGCTCACGCTCGCGCTTGAGCTCAGGCGCCGCGGTGGCGGCGTCGGTGCCGCGGCGCTGTGCGGTGGCGGCGGCCAGGGTTCCGCTCTGATCGTCCGCGTCCCGGAAGCGGTGGACGCATGAGCACGCACCCGGCACGGCGGCTCTGGCACAGCCTGGAGGTGCTCTACCAGCCGGCGCTGTCGGTAGCTCACACCCGGGCCGTCGGGAAGGAACTCGGCCTCCGGGGATTCTGGATGACCTTGATCGCCTTCCGGTCGGCTCCGCTCGGCGCGGTGGACGCCGCGACGGTGGTCGCCACGTTCGGCGGCTTCGCGCCGGAGATGGTGGGCAAGGCCGTCCCCGCCGCGTGGACGCTGGTGCCTCCGGCGAAGTGCGTCGAGCGCCGGAACGCCCTCGCGGGCGAGCTGCTCCGGGAGGCCGGCGTCACCGACGAGATCGCCGGGCCACTGGTCGCGCAGCTGGCCGTACTGCCGTCGGCGCTCGAGACGACCGGACGCCCGCTCGGTGCCGCCAATGCCGCTCTCCCGCTCCCGGACGACCCGGTCGCGGCACTGTGGCAGCTCGCCAGCACGGTGCGGGAACATCGCGGTGACGGGCATCTGGCCGCCTGGGTCACCGCCGGCGTCACCGGGCTCCAGTCCCATCACATGCTCGTCGCCGACCTCGGTCAGCACGAGATGATGCGGGAGCTGCGGGGCTGGACACCGGAGGAGTGGTCCGCGGCGGCCGAAGAGCTGGTCGCCCGCGGCCTGCTGGACGCCGATTCCGGTGCCCTCACCACCGCGGGCAGGGAACTGCGCGACAGGGTGGAGCAGCAGACGGACGAGCTGTCCTGGTCGGGGGGCCTATCCGTGCTGGGCGAGGAGGGCGTGGACAAGATCTGCGCAGATCTCGCCCCGCTGGCGAGTTCGGTCCGCGGCTCCGACCTGGCGCCCCTGTTCACCCTGCTCGCGGGAAGCGAGGCCTGAGGCTCCGTTCCCTCCCGGGAGACGCTCCCCGCCCCGCCCGCCGGCTGATCACCGCGGCGCCGCGGAGCAACCCGCCCCGGGTCGCCGAACCGGCGGCGACCTCGGGCGGCGGGACGACGAAGGCGCCCGGCAGCGTGGGCTGCCGGGCGCCTCCACCGGTGCACACCGTCGGCGCGGGCCGTCGGATCAGGCCTGCCACACTTCGTTGGCGGATCGAGACCTGACAACCACGGAGCGTCAGCGACGGGCCTTCGCCGCCCACCCCTCGTCGAACCTAGCCCTCCACCGGACCGCCACCGCCACCGGACCGCCACCGCGCCACCATGGCCCCGTCCGTCACGGCGGACACGGGAGTCGCACCCGGACCGCCGTCTCCGCCGGACAGGGCCTAAATGCGCCGGCCCGGCCGCGTTTGCCCCGGTTCGAACCATGACGTTGCGTACGGTCGGTGCCTTCCCGACCGAACCCCGGTCGGCGGGCCAAGGAGACCGGCTGCCGTGCAACGCAAGTGGTGGACCCTCATCGCCGTCTCGGTCGCGACCTTCATGTTGCTGCTCGACATCACGGTGGTGAACGTCGCCCTTCCCTCGATCCGCAAGGACCTCGGTGCCGACTTCACCGATCTGCAGTGGGTCTTCGACGCCTATGCGCTGTCCCTGGCCGCGCTGGTACTGACGGCCGGCTCGCTGGCCGACCGCCTCGGGCGGCGCCGGATGTTCGCCGCCGGTCTGGTGATCTTCTCCGCCGCCTCGCTGCTGTGCGCCCTGTCGCCGAACCCGACCTTCCTCAACGTGTCCCGCGCGATCCAGGGCGTCGGCGGCGCGGTGATGTTCGCGGTGTCGCTGGCCCTGGTCGCCCAGGAGTTCCCACCCGGCCGCGAGCGGGGCACCGCGATGGGCCTCTACGGGGCGACCATCGGGGTGGCGGTCGCGGTCGGCCCGCTGGTCGGCGGGGCGCTCACCGACTCGCTCGGGTGGGAGTGGATCTTCTACCTCAATGTGCCGATCGGGGTGGCGGCGCTGATCGTCACCTATCTCAAGCTGGCCGAGAGCCGCGACCCGAACGCCACCAGGGTCGACTGGGCCGGGGTCGCGGCGTTCAGCAGCGGCCTCTTCCTGCTCGTCCTGGCGCTGGTGCGCGGCAACGCCGAGGGGTGGGGCAGCGCCCTGATCGTCTCGCTGTTCGCCGGCTCGGCTGTCCTGCTGCTCGCCTTCGTGGTGATCGAGCTCCACGTCCCCGAGCCGATGCTGCCGCTGCGGCTCTTCCGCCGGCACGCGTTCACCGGCGTGCAGCTCGCCGCGTTCGCGGTCTCCAGCTCGCTCTTCGCCCTGTTCCTCTATCTGACGCTGTACCTGCAGAACTACCTCGGGCTCTCCCCGTTCGCGGCGGGTGTGCGCTACCTGCCCATCACGGTCCTCAGCTTCGTCGTGGCCCCGATCGCCGGCCTGCTGCTCTCCCGGGTGCCGGCCCGGTTGATGCTCTTCGTCGGCCTCCTCGCGATCGGTGCGGGCCTGCTCCTGATGGGCGACGTCCAGCCCGGGGACGACTGGACCGGTCTGCTGCCCGGCTTCCTGGTCGGCGGCGTGGGCGTCGGCCTGATCAACCCGGTGATCGCCGACGTGGCGGTCAGCGTCGTGCCGAAGGAGAACAGCGGGATGGCGGCCGGCATCAACGACACCTTCCGGCAGGTGGGGATCGCGGTGGGCATCGCCGTCTGGGGGGCGATCTTCGTCGGCCGGGGCGCCGACAAGGTCCGCGAACTGACGGCGGGCACGCCGACCGGGGAGGGCGCCCACCCGCGCGAACTGACCGAGGCCGTGTCCTCCGGCAGCCTGCCGGAGGTCCTCGCGACCCTCCCCGAGCAGGCCCGGCAGGGCGTCGCGGACGCCGCCCGCGCGGGGTTCCTGGAGGGCCTCAACGCCGTGCTGCTGCTGGGCGGAGTGGTCAGTCTGGTCGGCGCGGCGCTCGCGCTCTGGCTGGTCCGGGAGAGCGAGATCGACCGCGACACCGCGTAGCCGGGAGGTCCCGGCCTCCGACGCACCGAGCGGCTCGGGCCCGGCGGGAGGTGCCGCCGGGCCCGAGCCGCTCGACCTCACGAACGCCTAGCCGATCGAGACCGTGAAGATCTTGTCAGCCCCGTCCGCCGCCCCGCCGTTGTTGTCGGCGTTGGTGGTGGTGAGCCAGAGCCGGTCGGCCCCGGGCACCTTGGACACCGTCCGCAGCCGGCCGTAGGCGCCGACGTAGTAGGAGGTCGGCGTGCCGACGTTCTCGGTGCTCCCGTCGATCGGGATGCGCCACATCCGCTCACCGCGCAGCGCGGCCATGTAGACCACGTTGCGGACGATCGCGATGCCGCTCGGTGAGGCCTCGTTGACCGGCCAGCTCGCCTTGGGATTCGTCATCCCCGCCACGCTGCAGGGGCCCTCGCAAGTCGGCCAGCCGTAGTTGGCCCCGGGCTTGACCAGGTTGAGCTCGTCCCGCTTGGAGTCGCCGAACTCCGCCTCCCAGAGCCGTCCGTCGCGGTCGAAGGCCAGGCCCTGCGGATTGCGGTGGCCGTAGCTGTAGACGTAGGTGCCGAACGGGTTGCCGGGGGCCGGCTTGCCGTCGGTGGTGAGCCGCAGGATCTTCCCGTTGAGGGAGTTCTTGTCCTGGGCCAGCGAGGACGTCTGGGCGTCGCCGGTCGACGCGTACAGGTACCCGTCGGGGCCGAACGCCAGGCGCCCGCCGTTGTGGTAGCGGTTCTTCTTGATGCCCTGGAGCAGGACCTTGTAGCCGCTCAGCGTCTTGCCGTCGTACGTCATCCGCACGATCCGGTTGCCCTCGGCGGCGGTGTGCATGAGGTACACGTAGTGGTTGGCCGACCAGCCGGGGTCGACGACGATGCCGAGCAGGCCGCCCTCGCCGTCGGTGGTGACGGCGTTGGGCACGGTGCCGACCGCCGTCCTGGTGCCGCCCGTGGTGAGCCGGGAGACCTTGAAGCTGTCCCGCTCGGTCACCAGTGCGCTGGTGCCGTCCGGCAGCCAGGCGATGCCCCAGGGGATCGTCCACCCGGTGGAGAGGGCGGTCGGGGAGCCCGGGACGCCGCCGTCGGCCGAGCAGGCGCCGGTGGTGAAGGAGACCGTGCCGGACGGCGCCGAGGAGCTGCCCGCGGTGTCCCGGGCGACCACGGACAGCGTGAACGGGGCGTCGCAGGCGAGCCCGGTGACCGTCGCCGTGGTGGCCGGCGGGGTGCCGGTGACGGTCTTCACCACGGCGGAGCCGCTGCGGATCTCGTACGCCACCACGCCCTTGTCGTCGGTGGCGGCGGCCCACGTCAGGGTGGCGCCGGTGGCGGTGACCGCCGAGACGGTCGGGGTGCCCGGCGCGCTCGGCGGCGGGTCGGTGCTCGCCGTGGTGGTGCAGTCGACCGCGACGCTGGCCGGCGAGGCGTTGCCGGAGCCGTCCCGGGCGATCACGGTGAGGTTGTAGGTGGTCGCCGGGGTCAGCCCGGTGAGCTGCCAGGACGTCGCGGTGCCCGGCGCCTCGGCGAGCTTGTTGCCGTGCTCGTACAGGTCGTAGGCGGTGACGCCGACGTCGTCGGTGGCGGCTCCCCAGCCGAGCGTGAGACCGTTCGGCCCGACGGCGGAGCAGCTCGGCGGGCCGGGCCGGCTCGGCGCGGTGGTGTCGGCCGCCGCGCCCACCCGGAGGCGGTCGAGGTTGGGGCCGCCGTCGGCGGTGGTGGCGGTGGCCCGGATCCGGTTGGTCCCGGCGGCGAGGTCGACGCCGAGGGTCTTGTCCGCCCAGGTGTCCCAGTCGGCGGTGGGCGGGAAGGCGACGCCGGCGGCGACGACCTTCCCGTTGACCGCGATGTCCATCGGCCGGTTCGCCGCCCCGGCGTTGGCGTACCGAAAGGTCAGGGAGGCGCTGCCGGCCGTCGTGGCGCTCACCGTGAACTCGACGGCGGAGCCGGTGGTGTTGGTGTAGTCGACGAAGCCGGTACCGGTGTACCCGGTGTGGTTGGTGGCCGTCTTCGCCTGCGCGAGCTGGGCGTTCTCGGCCTGGTAGTCGGTGCTCGCCGTGATCGCCGCCGTGGCGGCGGTCGCCGCGGGCGGCGCCGCCACTCCCCCGAGGACCAGCCCGGCGGCGGCGAGTACCCCGCCGCCGGCCCTGACCGCCGCGGTCCGCGCGTGGCGCGGCCCTCCTGCGGCCGCCACTACGGCACCCAGTGGTTGCCGGAGGCCACGATCATCGACTGGAGCTGCACGCTGCTCCCGTAGTAGAGCGTCCTGTCCACGGGAGTGGCCGCCAGCTTCGTCCAGAGCGCGTCCAGCCAGGCCTGCGAACCGGGGTCGGTCATCGCGGTGACGACGAACGGGGCGGTGAAGGCCATGTCGTGCCCGCTGTCGAAGACCGTGCCGTTGAGCTTGTAGCCGGTGACGATGTTGGCCGGGTTGCCGCCCGCCTTGCCCTTGATCCAGGCGTTGATCCTGCGCGCCGAGGCGAGCGAGGCGGCGTCACCGCTGGTGACGGCGTCGGCGCCGATCCGCCACGGGTCGCGGCAGGCGTTCCAGGAGTAGTCGCCGTCGTTGGGGCTCTCCAGGACCTCGCCGGCCGCGGGCTTGGCCGTGCCGTTGGTGTTGACCACGAAGTCGGCGAGCAGCCCGGTGTTCGGGGCGTAGCCGCTCTGCTGCTTGGTGATCAGGCTCTGGTGCGCCGTGCGGATGGTGTCCCACGCGGCATCGCCGGTGGCGGCCCGGAAGGCACGGAAGTGGTCGATCATCCAGTCCGAGGAGCGGGTGACGTAGTAGGTCGAGTCACCCTTGGTCGACCAGTCGCCGAGCAGCGTCAGGTGCGTGGTCGGGTTGACCTCGCTCGCCTTGATCGCCTTGATGTGCTTCACGGCCAGGTCCTTGTAGTTGTACGTGCCCGCGCTGCCCCACTGCCGGTCGGCGAGCAGCAGCCCGTAGGCGACGTCGAGGTCCCCGTCGGTGGCCGAGTCGGAGCCGTTGACGGACTTGCAGGAGGAGTCCTGCTCGGCCGCCAGCAGATCGGCGTTGTTGACCGACCTGTGGGCCAGCACGTACTTCACCAGGCCGTCGAAGACGGTCTTGGCGTTGGGGTCGGCGCCGGCCATGGTGGCGGTGACGACCATGCCGTACCCCTGGGCCTCGGCCACGTACGGGTGGTCGGCGTCCGGCGAGATCACCTGGTACCAGCCGTTGCCGCAGTTCTGCTTGACGAACGCGGCCTTCCAGGCGGTGTAGACGTCGATGACCTTCTGGTCGAGGTCGGCCTGCGCGCCGGTGGGCTTGAGGATCCCGGCGGCGTAGGGGTAGCGGTGGCTGCCGAAGGGCACGGCGGGTGCGGCGGCGGCCTGCTGCGGGGCGGCGGCGGACGCGACGAGCCAGGCGGCGGCCTGCTCCGGCACGGCGGCGGACGCGACGGGGGCGGCGAGCAGCCCGGCCGCCAGGCCGGCGCCCGCGAGCAGGCCGGCGGTGGTGCGACAGAGGCGCGTGGTGGTCAGCGGTGACATCGGCGTGCTCCTCAACCCTGGTACTGGACGACGATCTTGGTGAACTCGTACGGGGACTGCGCGACGCCGCTGCAGGCGTCGGCGTCCGTGCCGGAGCCGCAGGCACGGTCGCGGTTGACCGACCAGAAGGCGTACCGGGCCAGGTGGTGCTGCCGCGCGTAGCCGAGGATGGTCCGGAAGTCGGCGGTGGTGACGGTCTCGCCCGCCTCGTCGGTCTTCCCGTTCATCGAGGAGACGCCGATGTGCCGGTAGGCGGCGTCGTCGGTGTAGCCGTAGGCGCTCTTGACCGCCGCCTTCAGGCCCTCCAGTGCGCTGACCGAAGCCTGGCCCATGGTGCCGCTGTGGCCGCCGAAGTCGAACGGCATGATCACCCAGCCGTCGTTGGCGAGGCCGGCCGCCGCACCGCGCTTGATCAGGTCCTTGCCGGTGGCGTCCGGGCCGCTCGGGGTGGTGCCCATGGTCACGTAGGTGACGATGCCCGGGTTCTTCGTCTTGACGATCTTCAGGGCGTCGACGACGCGCTGACGGACCGTCGCGTTGGAGAACTCGGTGTCCTCGATGTCGATGTCCAGCGCCTTGAGCCGGTAGGCGTCGATCACCTTCTGGTAGGCGCCGGCCAGCGCGCTCGCGCTGGAACACTTCTCGCCCAGCTTGTTGCCGCTCCAGCCACCGACGGAGACCACGACGTCGCCGCCGGCCGCCCGGATCGACTTGATCGCGGCCTCGTCGGAGCCGCCGGTGAGCGCCCGGCTGCCGTCCCACTTCGGGTTGCAGCCGCCGTCGGAGAGGACGAACGCCAGGGTGAACCACTTCACCCCGGCCGCCTTCATCACGTCGGTGGGCTTCTGCGGGCTGCCCCAGCCCAGGTACTCGTACGGTGCGGCGGCCATCGCGGGCACGGCCGCGATCGCGCCGGGCGCGGGGGCGGTCGGGGCGGCCGACGCAGTGGCCGCCGGGGCCAGCAGCAGGGCGGCCGACCCGAGAGCGGTGGCCAGCAACGGGGCGGCGCAGCGGACTCCAATGGATTTGTGCATGCCAACTCACTTTCGTCAACCCGCCACACGGGGGCGACGGGCCAGGGGGAGGACGGGCGAGGGGGGAGGGCGGACGGACCGGGGGGAGGGCGGGCGAGCACTCGCAACGGGCGACGGCGGTCATGGCGGGCGCCACCAGAATCGGGGCACCGGGCCGCCGGGTCAATGACTTTCGTTAGGAAAGTTTCCCAACGGTCGCCGCCGCAACCCCTCTCCCACCCTGACATCTTGACGAAATAAGTAAATCTCCCTAACTTGAGCCGCCCCGGCAACCCGACCGGCACTCCACTCCCCCACCGTCCGGAGGCCCCGGTGTCCCCTGGTCTGACCCGAAGAATCGGCCTGTTCCAGGCCACCGCCCTCAACATGAGCCAGATGTGCGGCATCGGACCCTTCGTCACGATCCCGCTGATGGTCGCCGCCTTCGGCGGCCCGCAGGCGGTGATCGGCTGGATAGCCGGCGCCGTCCTCGCCCTCGCCGACGGCCTGGTCTGGGCCGAGCTCGGCGCCGCACTGCCGGGGGCCGGCGGCACCTATGTCTACCTGCGGGAGGCCTTCCAGTACCGGACCGGGCGGCTGATGCCGTTCCTCTTCGTCTGGACGGCCATGCTCTTCATCCCACTGATCATGTCCACCGGCGTGGTCGGCTTCGTCCAGTACCTCGGTTACCTCTGGCCCGGGATGACGAGCGGTCAGGGCGACCTGGTCGGGCTCGCGTTCTGCGCGCTGGTGGTGGTCCTGCTCTGGCGACGGGTCGAGAACATCGCCCGGCTCACCACCGTGATGTGGGGCGTGATGATCCTCTCGGTGCTCGCCGTGATCGTCGCCTGCTACACCCACTTCAGCCCGGGCCGCGCCTTCGACTGGCCCGCGCACGCCGTCGAGCTCACCCACGGCCAGTTCTGGATCGGATTCGCGGCCGGCCTCACCATCGGCATCTACGACTACCTCGGCTACAACACCGCCGCCTACCTCGGCGCCGAGGTCCGGCAACCCGGCCGCGTCCTGCCGCGCGCCATCGTGCTCTCCATCGTCGGCATCATGACCATCTATCTGCTGTTGCAGATCGGCGTGCTGGGCGCGATGGACTGGCACGCGATGCTCGACCCGGACTCGGTGGCCTCCAAGTCGGTCGCCTCGGCGGTCCTGGAGAGCACCTGGGGCAAGGGCGCCGCCCAGGTCGTCACCGTGCTCATCCTCATCACCGCCTTCGCCTCCGTCCTCGCCGGCCTGCTCGGCGGCTCCCGGGTGCCGTACGACGCGGCGCGCGACGGCGTCTTCTTCCGCGCGTTCGGCCGGCTGCACCCCAAGCACGGCTTCCCCGTCCTCGGGCTGGCAGCCATGGGTGTGCTGACCGCGGCGGGCTTCCTGCTCGGCCGCCACCTCGGCGCGAGCACCGCCCACCCCCCGCTGACCCTGCTGATCAACCTGCTCACCACCGTGATGGTGATCGTCCAGGCGCTCGCCCAGATCGCAGCGGTCACCGTGCTGCGCCGCCGGCAGCCGGGGCTCGTCCGGCCGTACCGGATGTGGCTCTACCCGGCGCCCGGGATCGTCGCCGCCGTCGGCTGGCTGGTCATCTACGGCTACGCGGACCGCAACGCGCCCGGCTTCCACCCCATCGAGTGGTCACTCGCCTGGGTCGCTGCGGGCTGCGGCGCCTTCCTCCTCTGGGCACGGGCCGAACGGACCTGGCCGTTCGGCCCGCGCGAAGTCCGGGAGGAGTACCTGACGGCGGACGCGGCGGCCTGATCCGCCTGATGGCAACGCCGGTGCGGCCTCGGAGCTCCGACTCCGAGGCCGCAGGCGTGTCAGGGGGCTTCGCGGTCGAGCTCCTCGTGGATGCGCAGCCTGATACGGCGGGCCGCATCAGGGAGGAGGTGCGCCGACGCCGCGTCGAGGCGGCGACGCTCGGCACGGAGCAGGCGGGCGACAGGTGCGCGCGAGCAGTGCAGGAACCACCAGGAGGAGAGGTGACGGATCATCGGTCACCCCGAGCGGTCCAGCGGATCCGCGAGCGGTGGACACTCCTCATGCGGCGCACTCCTCGGAGCTGGTCACGGAGGTCGACTCCACGGTGACCTCAGGGCCGTACTCGGCCCAGACGATCTTTCCGACGCCCTGGCGCGGGCAGCAACCCCAGCGGCTCGAAAGGGACTTGACGAGGATCAGCCCCCGGCCGGACTCGTCCTCGCTGGAGCCCGCGCGAAGCACCGGCCCCGCTCCGCACGTGCGTCGTGCACCTCGATCCGAAGACGCTCACGGTCGACGGAGAGCACCAACTGCACCCGGTTACCGACGGGCGTGCCATGGAGGACGGCGTTGGTGACCAGCTCCGAAACGAGCAACAGCCCGACATCGGCGAAGCGTTGGCCACCGGGAGTGCCGGCGAGGAGCCTTTCGAGGAGCCGGCGCGCCTCGGCGGGAGAACGCCGGCTGCGCAAGAGCCAGCAGTTGGCCGAACCGGCGGAGAGGGGAGGCTGGTCAAGGGTTTCGGGCATGGCGTAGCCACCTTCCGACTGTGGGGCATCAAACCACGGAAACGGCAGGCACGAGGCAAGGGGAATGCCTGGCGACGAGCCGTCATGGTCACTCACGTGAACTGCGAGGCGAAGGGACGCGAAACGCATTGAGGGCGTGAACCATCAGCGGAGACAGTGCTGCCACCAGCCATCCATGTCACCGTGCGTCAGCTATCCGCTACGCCCAGCATGCTGCACAGCGCAGTGGAGCTGCAAGTCATGTCGGGCAAATATGAAAACTTTCACCCCCGAAGCCAAGGTGCCGCCTCTAGGCTCGTAGCAGCGGTGGCGAAGCACCGCCGAGGGCATGCACACTGGTCCACGGACAGGTCAGGAGGGGTTACGTACATGGCAGTTGCAGTGCCAGCCGTGCGCTACCGGCGCATCGCGGCCGAGCTCAGGAGACTTCGCGAGCTCAAGAACCTGTCGGCCGAAGAGGTGGTCGCCCAGGTCGAGGGCGTCAACCTGGTGAAGCTCAGCAGATATGAGAACGCCCGCGTCCAGCTGAAGCCCGACGTCGTCCGCGCGCTCCTCGACTTCTACGAGTGCGACGAGGAGTTGAAGGAAGTCCTCGTCGAGATCCTCCGGGACAAGCGCCGACCCGGCTGGATGGCCGGATACGAGCAGCTGAACCCTCTCTACACCGACCTGATCCGGCTCGAAGAGACCGCAGTTGGCAACAAGTCATACGAGTCGGCCTATATCCCTGGATTGCTTCAGACTCGGCAGTACGCGCACGCCATCATCTCCAGCGGCGTCCTGACGAAGCCCGGCGTAGAAGAACGCGTCGAGGTTCGGATCAACCGCCAGTCCGTCCTGACCAGGTCCGAGAATCCGCTGAAGCTCTGGGCGGTCATCCACGAATCGGCGCTGACAATGGCCGCAGCGCCCGGCGTAATGGTCGACCAGCTGGACAAGCTGCTGCAGTTCAGCAGACTCCCGAACGTCACCATCCAGGTCATGCCGGCGATGGCGCCGCCCCACCCTGGAATGACCGGACCGTTCGCCCTCCTGGAGTTCCGGCAACGGGATCTCGATCTCGTCCTGCTCAGCGGAATGCTCAGCAGCGACTGGGTTGAAGACCCAGATCACGTGGACATCTACCGCGCGGCCTTCAACGAGATCATGGCGACCGCTCTGGATCTCGACCAGTCGTTCAACCTCATCACAGAGAAGAGAGACACGCTCAAGTGACCCACTTCCCCGTCGCCTCCGCCCTCCCCGTGAAGTGGAAGAAGGCACTCGCCAGCAACCCGAACGACAACTGCGTCGAGTGCGGCGTCCTGGGCAACGCCGTCATGGTCCGCGACAGCAAGGACGCCCACGGCCCCGCGCTCGCCTTCGGCGCCGACGCCTGGCAGGCCTTCGTCGCCGGAGTCCGCTCCGGGAACTTCCCCGCCGACAGCTGACCCGGCCCCCGAACGCCTGCAGCCCCGCGCCGCACGGGCGCGGGGCTGCAGGCGTTCACCTGCTGGGCTCAGAAGGCCGCGCCGACACCGGCCGGTGGGGTGATCCCGAACTCGGACTCCAGCAACTCGCCGAGTTCGTCCGCGCGTTCGACCTCCCGGACCGAGGTCGTGCCTTCGGCATCGGTACGGGTGAAGGTCTTCCCATCGAGCCGCAGGTGACCGGCGGTCAGGGTGCGCTGGATGTAGAACCGCCGGAAGGGCGATCGGGGGTAGGTCGCCACGGCCCAGTTGGCGATCCCGATGTCGGGGGTGGGGGCGGGGTCCAGAGTGAAGGAGGTCTGGTCGTCCCAGTTGTCGCCCGCCTTCACCTGGAGCACCCAGACCGGAGCGGGACCGTCCGCGTCCTCGACGGCGAGGCGGTGGGTGCGCCCGGCGCCCTCCCGGACCTGGTCGGGGATCATCGGTATCGGCTCCAACAGGCCGCCGAGGGAGCCGAACCCGACGTCGACAAGGTGACGGCCCTGGTCGCCGGGTGCCTGAACGGCCAGCACCATGTGCGTCCGCGGCCGGATCTCCCCGGGCCGTGCGCCGGCGCGGACGCGGCCGGTGAGCCGGACGACCTCGAACCCCAACTGGTCCAGTACGGCGGCGAACAGGGTGTTGTGCTCGAAGCAGTAACCGCCGCGCGAGCTCCCGACGAGCTTGGCCTGGAGATCCGCGAGGTCCAACGACGGCACCGAGCCGGTGACCACGTCGAGGTTCTCGAACGGGATACCCAGCACGTGCGCGTGGTGCAGGGAGCGAAGGGTCTCGATGGTGGGCGCGGGCTCGCCCTCCCATCCGATGCGGGCGAAGTACTTCTCAAGATCAACGGTCATCCCACCACGGTACGGACCGTACAGCCGTGCCGGCCTCCTCCCCTGGTCCCGATCGTGGTGGGTCTCACGGCTTAGGGCGCCGCGGCGGACCGGTAGGTCGAACCGTCCGGTGACACCCGTTCGATCAGGCCCGGCCTGAGCCATGGTCACCCGTAGGACGTCATGCCACCGGCGCCGCCCACCAGGTGCCGGCCACGGTCCGCACCGACCGGCTGTGACCGGCACCTTCGCGGCGGGCACTAGATGATCAATTCCAAGGGGTCGCTGAACGGCCATAGGCAGTTTCGTTCCGGGGGATCGGCCTGCGAGAGTGTGGCCATGAGTGACGTAGTTATCCGTCAGGCCGACTCTGATGACGCGCCCGCGCTGGCAGCCATGCGCTGGCGGTTCAAGGTGGAGGACGGCGGAGATGAGGTCCCGCAGGAAGAAGAGGAGTTCACCGCCGAGTGCACGCAGTGGCTGCGTTCCCGGATGGCCGGGCCGTGGCGTGTCTGGGTCGCGGAAGTGGGCGGCCGGCCCTGTGGGCACGTCTTCGTGTGTCTCGTGGAGAAGGTCCCGAGTCCCTACCCGGGCTCCGACGCCCTCGGCTACGTGACCAACTTCTACGTCGTCCCCGAACAGCGCAATCGCGGTCTGGGCAGGGCCCTGCTTGACGAGGCGACCGGCTATGCGCGCGCTCACGGCCTGGATACGTTGATCGTGTGGCCCTCCGAGCGCAGTGCGCCGTTGTACCGGCGCTGCGGATTCGACGGACCGGAGGAGCTTCTCGAACAGCCCGTGGCGCCCAGCTGAGCGAAGACGTCCGGCCGTGGGTATCGCTCCGCGGCTCAGCGACGCCGAGCTGGTAACGCTGGCGATGATGCAGGCGATGCTCGGCTTCACCTCCGAGGCCCGCTGGCTGCGTCATGCCGGCGCCCACCTGCGCCACCTCTTTCCGTACCTGCCCCAGCAGCCCGGCTACAACAAGCGTCTGCGCAAGGCAGCCGAGCTGATCCGCCGGATCACCCGGGTACTGGCCCGCGACACCACTCTGTGGAGCGACGACGTGTGGGTGGTGGACTCCACGCCCGTCGAATGCGGACGCTCCCGAGAGACCGTCAAACGCTCCGACCTCGCCGGATGGGCCCAGTACGGGTACTGCGCCAGCCACTCGCGCTACTTCTGGGGACTGCGGCTGCACCTGGTCTGCACCATTCACGGCCTGCCGATCGCGTTCGCGCTCACCGGGGCCAAGGCAGACGAGCGCGAGACCCTGCTCGACCTGCTCGCCGTTGACCCCCGTCTCACCGCCGAACACCCACGACAGACACTGATCGGAGACAAGAACTACTTCGGCCGAGAGTTCGAACAGCGGCTCGCCGACTTGGACATCCGCCTCCTGCGACCGACCCGCAAGAGCGAGCCACAGCGAGCCGGATCACAGCTGTTCAAACCACTGCGACAGGTCATCGAGTCGGTCAACGAAACCTTCAAGGGCCAGCTCGACCTCGAACGGCACCGAGGCCGCACCCCCAACGGTGTTGCCGTCCGAGTCCTGCAACGCATCCTCGCGCTCACCACGGCGATCTGGCACAACGACCGCACTGGCCAGCCGACCATGCGAGCACTCACCGCCTATGACCACTGAACCCCTGGAATTGATCATCTAGTCTGGCCACTCGATCGAGGAGGTGGCCCGGCATGGTCTCGGACGGGGACTGGTACGTGCTGGTCGAGGAGGACCGGAACCACGGGAGCAACTCCGACTTCAGCCCCGACGTGCACCGGTGGCAACTGTCCAAGGAACGGCAGGTCGCCGACCGGGACGCCGCGGGAGCCCTGGCGGAGGAACTGGCCGGGACCTACCTGCCGCAGTCGCCCTTCCGCATCAAGGCGGGACGCGGCCGACGGATCTACCGCCTGCCGGACGGCACCCTGCTGGTCCGGATCCGCGACGGGTCCACCCGCATCCACTTCCGGGTGACGGTGGCCGAGTTGGTGGCGGAGGTGGCGGAGGTGACGGAGGTGACGCCCCCGCCGAAGCGCAGGTTCTTCGGCCGCTGAGGCCCCCCACGCGGGCTCGCCGCGGGCTTCCCCGTTACACCCCCAGGGCCTCCCTGCCGAACAGTCCGGCCCGGCGGACCAGGACCACCAGGGCGAGGTACGCCACCAGGCTCGCCAGGCTCGGGACGGGCCCGGTGAGGAACAGTTCGCCGCGCGTCAGCGAGAGCGCGTGCAGCAGCAGGACCGGCACCGTCAGGAGCCGCCAGAGAACCTGCAGCGCCAGCTGGGCCGGCGTCGCGACGTCCGCGCCGGAGGCGCTGCGGAAGGAGAGCGCGGCCACCAGGGCCAGCGCCGCGCTCGCCCCGGTGACGGCGGCCGCCGTGGTGGCCCAGGGCCCGCCGGGGGCGAAGGCCGCCCAGGCGGCGACCGCCAGCAGGACGGCCAGCTGGGCGTAGGCGGTGGACGCGCGCCGGAAGTGCGAACCCTTCTCATGCGCCGCGCCGTCGCGCACCGCACCGCCCCCGCGGGGCCGCGACGCGCGGGCGGCGGCGCCCGGCGGAAGGGCGCCGGGCGGCACCGTCGCCTCCACCACCGTGACCGTCGGCGCCGCCGGCTGCTCCGGCCGGGCCGGGTGGACGGCCGCCCGGTGAACCGGCTCCCGGATCCGACGCACCGCCGCCCGGGAGCGCCGGAACGCGGCACCGGCCTCCGTGGACCGGCCCGCCACGGTGAGCGCGGAGCCGAGCAGGGCCAGCGCCCACACCTCGGCGGGCACATCGTCCTCGGCCACGGCCAGCGCCACCGCCTCGTGCAACGGGTCGACCGCCTCCAGCGGCCGCCCGGCGTCGTGCAGCGACCTGCCCAGACCGCTCAGCGCGGCCGACAGAACGGCCGGCCGACCGGCCTCCCGGGCCTGGGCGACCGCTTCGGTGGCCCGGTCCACGGCCTCGCCGTGGCGTTTCAGCCTTCCGAGGGAGGAGGCCAGCGCGGTCAGCGAGCGGGCCCGGCCGGCCTGGTCCCCGACGCGGGCGCGGAAGTCGGCGACCGCTCGGCGGACGGCGGCGGCCTGCTCGTGCTGTCCGAGGTCGGCCAGCGCGTCACCCGCCTCCTCCAACACGAGGTGGCCGGCGAGTTCGTCGCCCAGGTCGAGCAGGCCCTCCGCCGCCTCGGCCATGAACGTCAGGCCCAGGTCGCCGCTCGCCCGGCCGGCCAGACCGAGCGCGACGAGGTGGCGCCGCTGGTCCCCGGCCTCGCGGAGGGCGTGGAACGCGAGCGCGAACAGCGCGGCGGCGGGCAGCGCCCGGCCCATCAGGTCGAGGCCGACCAGGCCGAGCTGCACGTTGGCGACGCCGGTGCGCAGTTGGTCACCGGCGGCCTCGGCCACCCGGACGGCCCGGCTCAGGTCCTTCGCGGCGGCCTTCGCCCGCCCCTTCTCGGCGAACGCGATCCCCGCGTGCAGGCTCCCCCGGTACTCGACCTCCGCGTCTCCGGTCATCCGGGCGGCGATCGCGGCCGCGCGACGCCCCTCCCGCGCCGCCTCCTCCGAGCGGCCGACCGCCCGCCAGGCCTCCGCCAGTGCGGCCAGCGCCGCCGCCGCGGCCTCCCAGTGCCGGATCCGCCGCGCTCCCTCCGCCGCCCGGCGCAGCAGCGCCAGGGCCTGCTCGTGGTGCCCGTCCAGGCAGTGCAGCCGGCCGAGCCGTACCAGGGACGTCAACTCCGCGCCGGGGTCGCCGCGTTCGCCGGCCAGGGCCTGGGTGAGGGCGGCGGCATCGGCAAGCTCGTCGCGGTGCAGCCCGTGCTCCAGGTAGGGGTCGAGCGCCTCTGCGAGGCCCACCGCCACGTCGGGCCCGCCGGTGGACGCCGCCCGGCGCAGCAGCCCCGCCGAGGTGGGGTGCTCCGCGTCGAGCCAGGCGAGCGCGGCGACCCGGTCGGCGAAGGCCCGCGGGTCGGTTCCGGGGCTGCGCCGTAGGGGGGCCAGGTGGAGGCAGGCGGCCCGGACCCGCTCGGTGTGGGCGCGGACCAGCCGCTCCAGGGCCTCCCGTGCCTCGTCGACCGCGCCGTTGGGCGTCGCCGTGCGGGCCGGAACGGCCAGCGGCAGGTCGTCGTCGGCGTGCAGCGTGGACCGCCACCGGTCGGGGGCGTCGCCGCGCGCGACCAGCCCGACCGCCAGCAGCTCGGCGAGGTCGGCCGCGACCGTCCCGGCGGAGGGTCCGGCGAGGTCCCGGGCGGTGTCGGTGGAGAAGTCCGGCCCGGGGAGGACGCGCGTCAGCCGAAGCAGCCGGGTCGGTTCGCGGCCCAGGGCGCCCAGGGCGAGCAGGTGGACGGCCGCCAGGGTCCGCACGGGGCCGTCGAGCCGGTCCAGGCCCGCCCGGAGCCGGTCGAGTTCGCGGGAGGTCTCGACCGCCGTGGCACCGGTCCGGACCATGGTGGCCGCGGTCACGAGCAGCGCGGCCGGCAGTCCGTCGCAGGCCTTCGCGAGGCGCCGCAGTTCGAGTCCGTGCGCGGCGTCGGCCGGCACGCGGGCGCCGCGGGCGGCCAGCTCGGCCCGCAGCAGGTCGGCGGCGGCGGCGGTGGGCAGCGGCGCCAGCCCGTGGACCGTGCCCGGGACGTCCCGGGGCGTGCGTCGCGCCGTCACCAGTACGCCGGCCGTGCCGGGGGCGGGCAGCAGCGCGGTCAGGTCGTCGTCGGTGGCCGGGTCGTCCAGGAGCAGCAGCACGCGGCGCCCCTGGGCGGCGTAGGCCTCCAGGGTCCGGTGCAGCAGCCCGGCCCGGTCGGCCGGCTCGGGCGGGATGTGTTCGGGCGGCAGTCCTGCGGCGCGCAGGGCGAGGCCGAGGGCGCGTTCGGGTCGCCGGCGGCGGATGTGGTCGGAGCCGTGGAGCTCGATCGTGAGCAGGCCGCCCGGGAAGTGCCCGGCGGCCTGGAGGGCGTGGCCGGTCCGACGCGCCAGCGTGCTCTTGCCGACACCCGGCGGCCCGGTGACGACCACGCACGGGCCCCCGTCGGCGGTGAGCGCGGTGCTCAGCGCGGCGAGTTCCTCGTCCCGGCCGGTGAGTTCGGCGGGCGGGGGGCCGGAGAGGGGTGCGAGCACCCACGGGAGCCGGACCGCGTACGGCCTCTCCCCCGTCCACCCGTGGCAGAGCACGCCATCGCGTTCCTGGTCGGCCCACGACCAGTCCACCGCTTCCATCCAGCCCCTCGAAAAGTCCGTGCCGCCGACGGGGCGGCCCGATCGGGACCGCCTCGGCCACGGCCCCGCCCGACCCGCTCCCTCGACCGCTCCCGCCCCTGTCCCGGCTCCGGCACCGGCTCCGGAGTCGGCTCCCGCTCCGGCTCCGCCCCGGGCGGTGGCAGCCCCGGATCCGTTTGCGCGGAACCCATGACGCTACCTCACATCCGTTTCGCTGTAAGGACTTTGTACGTTCACCGGACGCACCGCGAGCACTCGCCCGCCACGGCGGAGAACACCGGCCCCGGGTGCCCCGGGGCCTCCGCGCCGACGCACGGCCCGACGCGTGCGGGCGAAGCGGTTCACCGGGCCGGCCAGGGGAACAACAGGCGTACCGACGTCCCCCGGTTCGCCCGGTGTTCATGCGGTGCTCGCCCGGCCGGGGGCGCCAGTTGGGGCGATGCCATGATGATGGCGACGGCCTGTCAGGACGACCCCGGGGACGCACATAGTGACCGAATCACGCGCACCGCGCTGGCGCCGAAGCCTCGCGTTCATCCTTGTCGCCGTCGCCGGCCCGGTGGGGGCGCTGAGCGCCACTCCCGCCCGGGCCGCCGCGGCCGCCGACATCCGGATCAACGAGGTGGTGACCACCGGGGACGTCGACGACTCGATCGAGCTCTACAACCGGGGCACCGCGACGGTGGACCTCTCGGGCTGGATCCTCAAGGACAACGACAACGGCTCGAAGTACGCGATCGCCGCCGGGACGACGCTGGCCCCCGGCGGGTTCCGGGCCTTCGACGTCCACGCCGCGTTCGGCCTGGGCTCCGCCGACAAGGCACGGCTGTACCTGCCGAACGGGAGCACGCTGGTCGACAGCTTCGGCTGGAGCGAGCACTCGGCCCCGTCGTGGTCGCGCTGCCCGGACGGCTCCGGCTCGTTCGGCAAGGCCGCGCTCACCCTCGGTGCCGCGAACGCCTGCGGCGGCGGCGCCGCGACACCGGTGGCCTGGCCCGGCAGCGGAACCGTGGCGACCGCCGACGCCGCCGACGCCCTCGGTTCGGACCTCAGCGGCCTCTACCAGGAGGGCGGCGTGCTGTGGGGCGCGCAGAACTCCGGCAAGCTGTGGCGGCTCGTGCCGAACGGGTCCGGCGGGTGGAAGCCGGACACCGCGAACGGCTGGACCTCCGGCAAGACACTGCGCTTCCCGGGCGGCTCCGGCACTCCCGACAGCGAGGGCGTCACGCTGACCGGCGCCGGCGCCTCGGGCGGCGTGTTCGTTTCGAGCGAGCGCAACGGCGATTCCTCCGGCACCAGCAGGCTCTCCGTCCTGCGGTACGACGTGGCCGGCACGGGCACCGCGCTGACCGCCACCAAGGAGTGGAACCTGACCTCCGCCCTCCCGTCGGTGGGCTCCAACCTCGGGCTGGAGGGCATCACCTGGATCCCGGACGGCTACCTGACCGGCGCCGGGTTCACGGACGCGTCGACCGGCGCGGCCTACTCCCCGGCCGGGTACGGCGCGCACTCGGGCGGGGTGTTCTTCGTCGGCGTCGAGGGCGGCACGGTCTACGGCTTCGTACTCCAGGACGGCGGGGCGTTCACCCGGGTGGCCACCATCGCCAGCGGGATGGCCGGTGTCATGGAGCTGCAGTGGGAGCCGCAGTCCTCGCGGCTGTGGGTCGTCTGCGACAACACCTGCAACGGCCAGCACCGGACGATGCAGGTCGGCGCGAACGGTGCCTTCACCACCACCGCGGTGTTCAACCGCCCGAGCGGCATGGCGAACCTGAACAACGAGGGCTTCGCCCTGGCCGGCGCCGCGGAGTGCACCGCCGGTTCCAAGCCCGTCTACTGGGCCGACGACGGCAACACCGGTGGCCACGCCCTGCGCAGGGGCACCGTCAGCTGCTGAGGCACCGCCGTGGTCCCGGTCGCCGGGGCCGGGACCACGGCCCGTCAGAGTGACGCGCCGTGGTCCGCCAGCGCCGAGCGGCGCTCGAAGACCTCGGGGCGGGCGGTGTCCAGGGCGGTGGCGACGGCGCCGAGCAGCACCGCCTCCTCCCCCAGCCCGCTCGGGGCGAGCTTCGGGCGCAGCGGGGTGAGGCGGTGCAGCTCGCGCTCCAGCGGCTCCAGCAGGAGGTCCGCGCTGCCGCCGATGCCACCGCCGAGGACCACCAGGTCCGGGTCGAGGACGGCCGCCAGCACCGCGACCGCGTAGGCGAGTTGCCCGGCCTCGCGCTCGACCGCGCCGACGGCGAGCGGGTCGCCGGCCCGGGCCGCGTCGAAGACCTGTTTGGCCGTCAGCGGGCCCCGCATCCCGAGGCCCAGTGCGGTGCGGACCACCGCGTCGGCCGCGACCGCCTGTTCGATCGTCCCGGTCGACCCGCCGTCGGTGCCGGGGGCCAGTGGCACCAGGCCGACCTCGCCCGCCGCCCCGTGCGCGCCGGAGAGCAGTTCGCCGTCCTTGAGGACGCCGACGCCCAGGCCGGTGCCGATCAGCAGATAGGCGAACATCCGGCTGCCCCGGCCGGCGCCGAGGGTGAACTCGCCGAGGGCGGCGAGGTTGGCGTCGTTGCCCACGGTGATCGCGGTCTCCAGGCCGGCCGCGATCCGGTCGAACAGCCCGCGTCTGCCCCAACCGGGCAGGCTGGTCGCGTACCGGACGCCGCGCCGCTGCTCGTCCCAGACGCCCGGGGTGCCGATCACGGCGTGGACGATGTCGGTGGCCGCCAGCCCGGCCTCGGCGGCGGTCTCCCGGGCGGCCGCCACCACGGCGTCGGCCACCGCGTTCGCCGAGCGGCCCTTGTTGGGCACGTCCCGGCGGGCGACGATCCGCCCGGCGAGGTCGGCCACCGCGACCCGCAGCCAGGCCCGGCCGATGTCCACGCCGAGCACGTGGCCGGCCGTCGGGTCCGGCTCGTACAGCACCGCCGTCCGGCCGCGCTCGGGCACGAACCGGCCCGCCTCGCGGGCCAGCCCGGCCTGTTCCAGCGCGGCCAGGGCCGCGGAGACGGTGGGCTTGGACAGCCCGGTGTCCCGGGCGAGCTGGGCGCGCGAGGACGGGCCGCCGGTGCGCAGCAGTTCGAGCAGCAGCCACTCGTTGTTGCTGCGCAGCCGCTGCCGGTTCCACGGCTGCGCCGGCGTCCCGCCCGGCGGAACGGTGGTCGGCAGGTGGCGGCTCATCGGTTCCTCCGGTCTGGGCGGTGCGCGGCGCCGTCGTCGGCGCCCCGGCCTGTGCTGAGGCCTCGCCCAGTATGACCGGTCGTCAGTCCGCGCAACGGCTGGAACCCCGTCCGGGTGGGCGCGGCAGTCCACCCCGCTGACCTGGCACGTCCTCGACCGCGAGGCCTGTGGCGACGGCTCCCGCACGCGGGTCGCCGCACCGGCACGGCGGCTCCGACGCGTCAGCCGACCCAGCTGCCGGTGAGCCGCTGCACCGCCGAGCCGTCCAAGTCGGCGAGCTTGGCGCCGACGAACGCGCGGGCCCGCTCGGCGGTCTGCACCCGGAACGGCGGGTGCTCGGCGGTCAGCGCCGCCACCACCGACTCGGCGGCCTGCTCGGGGGTCTGCGCCTGGTCGAAGGCGGCGCGGGTGCGGTCGACGTAGGCGCCCAGCGCGGGGGCGTAGGGGCCGGCGGCGGTCAGCAGGGCGGGGATGTCCAGCGCCTGGCTGGCGACGAACTCACTGGCCACGGCGCCCGGTTCGACCACGCTGACCGTGACTCCCACGGTCGCGGCGACCGGCGCCAGCGACTCCATGAAGCCCTCGACGGCGAACTTGGCCGCACAGTAGGCCTCGTTGAAGGGCTGCCCGACCACGCCGCCGACGCTGGTGACGGTGACCACCCGGCCGCCGACGGCCCGCAGGTGCGGCAGCGCGGCCCGGGTGACGTCGACGACGCCGAAGAAGTTCACCTCCATCGTGGCCCGGACGGGCTCCAGGCCGTCCTGCTCCACGGTGCCGACGTAGCCGGCGCCGGCGTTGTTGACGACGGCGTCGAGGCGCCCGTGCCGGGCGACCACCCCGGCCAGGCAGGCCTCGACCGATTCGGGCTCGGTGACGTCCAGGCGGGCGACCTCGATCCGGTCGGCGACGCCCGCCGCCCCGGCGGCGGCGAGCAGCGCGCCGGAGCGGCCGGTGTCGCGCATGGTGGCGACGACGTGGTACCCGGCGCGGGCGACGGCCACGGCGGCGGCGAGGCCGATGCCGGAGGACGTGCCGGTGATCAGGGCGATGCGGGTGGGGGTCATGTGGGCGCTCCCGGCGGGTTCGGCTCTATGTGTGTGCGCACACACCATAGATCCGTGTGCGCGCACACACAAACAGGTAGAGTGACGGCATGGCGCGCACCGAACTCACCCTGGGCGAGCTCACCGCCCGCGACCACGCCTTCTACGGCCTCGTCTGGGCCGGCACCGCCCTGAGCGCCAAGGTCGACCAGGCCCTCGGCAAGGCCCACGACCTGCCGCTCTCCTGGTTCGAGGTGATGCTCTGGCTGCACGGGCAGGACGAGCCGGTGGCCGCCTCCGACCTGGGCGCCAAGACCCTGCTCAGCCGGAGCCAGGTGTCCCGGGTGTCCGACTCGCTCCAGGCCCGCGGCCTGGTCGAGCGCGTCCCCTCCCCCGTCGACGCCCGCTCGGTGCGGATCGCCCTCACCGCCGAGGGCCGGCGGATCTTCGCCGCCGCCGACGCCACCCGGCGCGCCGTCCTGGCCGAGGCCTTCGACGACCGGTTGGACGACGCGGACATCGCGGCCCTGGAGGCCGTCTGGGCCAAGCTCAAGCGACCGGCCACGCCCGCCCCCGGAGCCTGAGCATTCCGGTGCCACGTCGCGGCCGGCCCCGCGGTGGCGACAGCGGTGGCGACAGCGGCGGCGGCCGCGAGCACCGCGGCCGCCGCCGGGAGCGCCGGGCCGGACCCGCTCCCCGGGATCCTCGCGACGGCGCCCGTCGGCGTGGCCCCGCCGGACGACCGGCCCCGGCGCACTCAGAGCTTGGCGAGCGCCTGGTCGAGGTCGGCCCAGAGGTCCTCGGGGTGCTCGATGCCCACGGCGACGCGGACGGTGCCGGGACCGATGCCGGCCGCGGCCAGCTCCCCGTCGTCGAGCTGGCGGTGCGAGGTGCTGGCCGGGTGCAGGACGAGGGTGTGCACGCCACCGAGCGAGGGGGCGAGCGAGGCCAGCCGCACCGACTCGGTGAAGGTCCGGGCCGCCTCGCGCCCGCCGGCCAGGTCGAAGGCGAGCACACCGCCGTGACCCTGCGGCAGCAGGCGGCGGGCGAGTTCGTGGTCCGGGTGGGCGGGCAGCCCCGGGTAGTGGACGGCGGTGACGGCCGGGTGGGCGGCCAGCCGGCCGGCCAGTTCGAGCGCGCTCTCGCAGTGCCGGCGCACCCGCAGGCCCAGGGTCTGCAGGCCGCGCAGCGTCAGCCAGGCGCTGTGCGGGTCGGCCGAGGCACCCAGTTCGACGGCGTACTCCCAGACCGTGCGGTGGAGTTCGGCATCGGCGAAGACGGCCAGGCCGGCCAGCACGTCGGAGTGGCCGCCGAGGTACTTGGTGGCCGAGTGGACCACGATGTCGGCGCCGTGCTCGATCGGCCGGCAGAGCAGCGGGGTGGCGAAGGTGTTGTCCACCACGCTGAGCACCCCGGCGTCCCTGGCGACCCCGATCAGCCCGGGCAGGTCGGTGACCCGGGTGGTCGGGTTGGAGATCGTCTCCAGGTGCAGCAGCCGGGTGTTGGGGCGCAGCGCGGCCCGTACCTCGGCCGGGTCGTCGCCCCGGACGTGGGTGACCTCCACGCCCCAGCGCCGGGCCAGGTCGGCGAGCACCGCGAAGGTGCCGCCGTACAGGCTCCGCTGGGCGATCACGTGGTCGCCGGAGCTCAGCAGCGCCAGCAGCACGGAGTTGATCGCCCCCATGCCGGAGGCGGTGGCGATCGCGCCCGCGCCGCCCTCCAGCCCGGCGACCGCCTTCTCCAACGAACGGACCGTCGGGTTGCCGAAGCGGTTGTAGAAGAACGCCTGGTCCGGACCGCCGAACGCGGTCGTCATGGCGTCGTTGTCCTCGAAGGCGAACAGGTGGCTCTGGTGCAGCGGCACCCCCAGCGGGCGGCTGCCGGTCACCTCCTCGACGGGCGGGTGGACGATCCGGCTCTCGGGGCGCAGCGCGCTGTCGAAGTCGCTCATGCCGCCCATCCTCGGCCGGTGCGACGGCCCGTGCCCAGGGCCAATTCCTATCAAGTGGCCCCCGGACCCCCGGCCTGCCCGGACCGGCCGGCGCCGCGCGCGGGTCCGACACCGCGGGCCGGTTCGGCGCCGCGGGCCGGTTCGGCGCCGCGGGCCGCCCGGCGGGACCGTCAGAGTCCGCCGACCGGCAGCAGGACCACCCGCGCCGGGTCGAACGGCTCCCAGCGGGCCGGACGCCCGCTCCGCGCCACCCGCAGCCGGCACCAGCGCAGCCCGCCCGCGTCCTGCCACCACCCGCTGATCCGCCCGAGCGCCCACGTGCCGTCGTCGAAGTGCACCTCGACCGGCTGGTAGACCCACTCCACCTCGTCGTCCACCGGGCCTTGGCCCAGTCCGGGTTCGCCGCGTCCGACGTCGCCTCGCCCCGGCCCGACCCGCCCGCCGCACTCGCCTTCGAGTACGGGCATGCCCCGACCCTCCACCACGGTTGCGCCCTCCCGTTCCGGTGCGGTCGACGGCTCCCCGACGGAACGGCCGTGCGACCGGGCGTCCAGCCCACCCGGCCGACTCTACAGCCGTGTAGAGAGTCTTGACCGGAAACCCGGCGGGTCAGGCCACCGGCAGCCGCCTCGCCAGGTCCTCCGCCTCACGCAGTTGCTCGACGCCCAGCCGCCGCAGATCCCTGAGCAGGAGGGCGGCGTCCGCCACCGCGTCGTCCGGTCGGGGTACCTGCGGCGGCAGCGGCATCCCGAGGAGCGCCGCGAGGTCACCCGCCGGCAGGCCCAGCACGGTCGCGAAGTCGGCGACCAGCTCCGGGGTCGGCTCCTGGGCACCGGAGGCGATCCGACCGTAGGCGTCGGACATCCAGTAGCGGCCGGTGAGTTGGTGGAAGATCTTCGCCGTGCCGGTCCACCCGAGGTTGCGCGACGCGACCATCCGCATCAGCAGGTTCCCGGCGGACGACGGATCCGGGGCCGGGGCCGAGGCCGGCAGCCCCTCGATCCGTCCCACCTGTCGGGCGTGCGGCAGGGACGCGACGAAGGCGCGCAGTTCGGCCCGCCGGTCCGCCGGCAGCGCTTTGCCGAACCGCACCACGCTCACGATCGAGGTGGTGACCATCCCACCGACCGGCGCCAGGTCCGCCGGCAGCGGGAGCGCCGCGATCTCGAACAGGTCGGCGGTGTCCAGGCCGAGTACGGGCGCGAGACGGCGCAGCAGCGCCGGATCCGGCGCGCCGCCGGCCGCCACCGCGGTCGGCTCCGCCCCGGCGACGTCCGCCCGACGTGTCAGCTCGGCGAGGTCCAGGCCCCGGTGGTCCAGCAGTCGGGCCAGCAGCGCGGGGAAGCCGGGAAGCTCAGTCATCCCGCCAGCATAGGACGGCCCGGCCGGCCCGGCCGGCCCGACGGACCGCCGTCCACCGGGGCGGCGGCGTGGGCCATGGCCCCGGGCGCAGGCCACCGGGAGTGCGCGTCGACCGGTGGAGCAGCGCGCTGCTCCACCGGCTGCCACCGCACCGGCCGCAGTACAGTTCGCGCGCAGCCGTCATCCCGGTTCCCCCGGGGACGGGCCGCGCAGGGCTGCGCCTCAGGACTCCCGGGTGGCGTCCCGGCGCCCGTGCCCCTCGGCGGTGCGGCGGCGGCGCCAGAGCGCGAACGGGACGGCCGCGGCGAGCGCGGCGGCCTCCGGGGCCGGCAGCTCCTCCAGCGCCCCGGGCCCGCCCGACGGCTGCTGGTCCACCTGCTGCCCACCCTTCGCGTTCTGGTCGTCCAGTGCCTTCCGGTCGAAGGTGTCGGGGACGGGGAGCGTGTCCCAGTGCCCGAGCGGCCAGGCGACGACGAACGCGCGGCCGATCACGTTGTCCACGGGGACGAAGCCGCCCCCGGGCTCATTGGTGTGGTACCGGGAGTCGCGGGAGTCGTTGCGGTGGTCGCCCATCACCCAGATCCGGTCCTTGGGCACCTTGACCGTGCCCGCCGGCGCGTCGCCGCAGGGCGTCGCCCCCGGGTAGAGGTAGGGCTCGTCCAGCGCGACGCCGTTCACCCGCACCGGGCTGCCGGCGTTGCACTCCACGGTGTCGCCACCGACCGCGATCACCCGCTTGATCAGGTCCTTCTCGTCCTCCGAGGGCATCAGGCCGACGACGCTCAGGGCCTTCCTGACGCCCTGCACGACAGAGTTGCCGGACGGCGCGGGCGCCTCGTCCAACCAGCCGCCCGGATCGCGGAAGACCACCACCTCACCGCGCTCGGGGGTGGCGCCGAACCACGGGGTGAACTTGTCGACCAGCACCCGGTCACCCTTCTCCAGGGTGTGCTGCATCGACCCCGAGGGGATCGAGAAGGCCTGCACGAAGAAGACCTTGATGCCCAGTGAGAGCAGCAGGGCCACGACCACCAGGATCGGCAGCTCCTGCCAGAACGGGCGTTTCCTGCGCTCCGCCCGGTGGGTCCGGCCCTTCGTGCCGCGGGCGGGGTCGGGGTCGGGGTCGGCGGCACCGGCAACCGGATCGGCACCGGCTTCGAGGCCGGCGCCGGCACCGACTCCGGCACCGGCTCCGGCACCGCCTTCGACAGCGTCGACCGTGCCCGGACCCGCAGTCGCGCCCCGGCCCGTTCCGGCCGAACCGCCACCCGTGCCGCTCCCCGCGCTCTCCTCGACACTCATCCCTGGGCCCCCTCCGAACGGCCTCGCGGGGCCCGGTTCGGAATCCCCGCTGTCAGCTAACGAACGGAGGTTCCCGGCCGCGCCCGAACGTGGATGCGCTCGCCCTGCGCCCCGAACAGGCTGAGGAACTCGACCGCGTTCGGACCGGCGTTGCCGAAGGCGTGCGGGGTCCGGGTGTCGAACTCCGCGGCCTCCCCGGCGGTGAGGACGAGGTCGCGCGAGCCGAGCAGCAGGCGCAGCCGGCCGGCCAGCACGTAGACCCACTCGTGGCCCTCGTGCACCCGCGGCTCCAGGTCGGGGCCGGCGCCGTGACCCGGCGGCATGATCTGCTTGTAGGCGTGCAGTCCGCCGAGGTGACGGGTGAGCGGGATGAAGGTCTGGCCGCCGCGGGTGAACGGGCGGGCGTGCACCCGGGGGTCGCCGGTGGCCGGGGCGCCGACCAGTTCGTCCAGCGGCACCCGGTACTCCCGGGCGAGCGGCAGCAGCAGTTCCAGGGTGGGCTTGCGCTGACCGGACTCCAGACGGGACAGCGTGCTGAGGGAGATTCCGGTCACCGCGCTCAGCCTGGCCAGGGTGGTGCCGCGCTCGCGCCGCAACGCCCGCAGCCGGGGGCCCACCGTGGTCAGGACGGCGGCGAGGTCGTCGTCGGCGGCGGCGGCGTCGCCGGCGCGGGCCGGGGCGGCGGTCCGGGCCGTCGCGTGGGCGGTGGCGTGGGCACGGTCGTGGGAGTGGTCGGCCATGCTCCAATCTGCCGGTCCGGCAAGGGGACTTGTCAAACGGGCATCGGCCGACCGGGTCCTGGGCGACGCCTCCCGACCCTCGCCCCCGACGCGCTCGTCAGGTTCCGCCGCCGAGCATGATCCGTGCGATCAGTTCGCGGCGGCTGGCCACCCCGGCCTTGGCGAACACCGCCTTGAGGTGGTCCTGCACGGTGTACGGCTTCATCGCCAGCAGCCGCGAGACCTCCCGGGTGTCGCAGCCGCGCACCAGCAGCAGGGCCACTTCCCGCTCGCGCGCGGTCAGCCCGTACGCGGAGAGGTAGAGCGGCATCGCGTCGGCCGGGGTGGCCGCCGACGCCACCACCGTCACCTCACCGGCCGCCGAGCCCTGCAGCGGCGAGGCGTGCAGCACGTACCAGCGGCCGTCGCCCGCCCGGATGCGGATCTTCGACTGGGGCACCGGCAGCGCGCGCGCCGTCCGGCGGGCCTGCTCGGCCGCCATCGCGAAGGCGAGCGGCAGCCCCAGCGAGGTGCGGGAGGGGTCCGCGAGCCGGGAGAACAGTTCCTCGGCCGGGCCGGAGAGGGCGAGCAGCCGGTTCGACGCGCCCAGCACCACGACGGCCGGTCCCGCGTCGGCCCCGACCGCGCCGAACGCCTCGCCGCCCGGCGGCAGGTGGCAGGCCCGCAGGGCGTTGCCCAGGTGCCGGGCCGCGGTGTCGGCGAGTTCGCGCTGGCGAGCCGGGAAGGGGCCGCGGTCGGCGGCCCGCATGAACGCGGCGCAGCCCCACATCCCGCCGTGCGCGTCGAACGCCGCGCGCAGCTCGTCTCCGAATCCGGCCGGGACGATCTGCTCGCGGTAGCGGACGGCACGCCCCGGCAGCCCCCGGGTCACCCGGCTGAGCGTCTCGGCCCGGACCCCGCTGCGCCGGATCTTGGGGAAGGTGGCGGGGTCGTCGGTCCAGACCTCCAGCCGGACGGCGTCCGCGAAGGAGTCCAGGCTGAGGTCGTCGCTCAGCACGGAGTTGACCAGCCCGGTCGCCGGGTCGGCGGTGTGCCAGCAGACGGCGTCGTACTCCAGGACCTCACGCAGCAGGTCGTCGGCCCGGCGGAACACGGCCTCGGCCGTCAGCCCCGCTCCCGCCAACTCCCTTACGCCCTCGATCGCCTGTTGTGCCGCGGCCGCACGTGCCCCCCGTGATCCCATGGCCCGGAAACTAGCACGCACACCAAGCACCGGACATGCGCCGATCGGCGGGTCCGGATCCGCCACGGGGAGGGGGTCGGGGTCCGACCGACGTACCCCCGCCACGAGGCTCCGACCGCCCCGGGGCCGCACCCCGGCGACACCACCTCCCGGTGGGCGCTCGGCCCCGGCCCTCCCCTCCCCGGCGCAGTGCTCCGGGCGCGGGCGGGGCACGGCCGGGGCTCGGGCGGGTGTCAGTGCAGCAGGGCCGGGGCGAGCTCGCGCCACTCGCGGTCCGGCAGCGCCGCCGGGTCCGCGGTGAGGACCTGGATGCAGACGTGGTCGGCGCCGGCGTCCAGGTGCTCGCGGACGCGGCGACGGATCGCGTCGACGTCACCATGGGCGACGATCGCGTCGACCAGGCGGCGGCTGGGGCCGCCCACGATGTCCTCGTCGCCGAAGCCGAGCCGTCGCACGTTCGCCTGCTGGTGGGCCGCCATCGCGACGTAGCCGGCGACGTGGGCGGTGGCCACCTCGCGGGCCCGGACCGCGTCGGTGTCCAGGACGACCGCCTGCTCGACGCCGAGGAAGGCGTCGGGGCCCATCGTCGCCCGGGCCTTGACGGTGTGTTCGACCGGGACGAAGTACGGGTGCGCGCCCCAGGTGCGGTCGGCGGCCAGTTCGAGCATGCGCGGTCCCAGCGCGGCCAGGACGCGGCGCGGTGCCGGCTCCGGCACCGGACCGTGCGCGGGCACGGCGTCCATGGCATCGAGATAGGCGCTCATGGTGGCCACCGCCCGCCCGCGGGCCGGCATCGGATAGCCGTCGACCTCGTGGACGGTGTCGTCCACCCGGTGACCACCGAGGCCGAGCAGGTACCGGCCCGGGAAGGCCTCGCCGAGGGTACGGGTCGCGGTCGCCGTGGCGATCGGGTCGCGGAAGGCGATGTTGGCGATGCCGGACGCGACGGTGATCCGCCGGGTCGCCGACAGCAGCAACCAGGCCTGGCCCACGGTGTCCCGGCCGAACGCCTCGCCGAACCAGATCGCCCCGTATCCCGTCTCCTCGATCTCCGCGGCCGCCTCGCGGACCCGGCCGGCCGACTGTCCCTCGAAACCGAAGGTCCAGATCCCGACCCGACCGAGACCGTTCCGTGCGTCGTCCGTCATCGGTACTCCTCGCAATGGTGTCGAACTCGGCCGGGGGCTCGGGCTCCCGGACCGGCCGAAGGCAGGCAGGCAGGCTTTCCGGAGAGGTTCTCCGGTTCACCTCGTCCTACAATACGGAGCACTTCTCCGTTTGACTACCGATCAGAACCGGTCCGGGCCACCCACTCAGGACCGAGGGCGAGGATCCCGACACATGACCGCAGTTCAACGCACCGACGCCCGCCGCAACCGGGAGCTCCTGCTCGCCGCCGCCCACGAGGCGTTCGGCGAGTCGGGGCCCGAGGCTTCACTCAACGACATCGCGCGCCGGGCGGGCGTCGGACCGGGCACCCTCTACCGGCACTTCCCCACCCGGGCGGCCCTGCTGGCGGCCGTCCTGCAGGAGCGCGTCGACCGGCTCTGTGCCCGGGCCGAGGAGCTCGCGGCGAGCCGGCCCCCCGGCCGGGCGCTCGCCACCTGGCTGCGCGCCTTAGTCGCCCACGCCCGCGTCAACCAGGGCCTCGGCGGCGCACTGCTGCTGGAGGGTCCCGACGCGCCGGGCACCGACGACTGCCACCGGCGGATCGAGAACGCGGCCGCCGCCGTACTGGCCCGCGCCCAGCGGGACGGCTCGGCCCGACCGGACCTGTCCCCCGCCGACCTCCTCCGGCTGACGCTCGGAATCGCCGTCACCTCCACCCGCCGGGGCCCGGAGGAGGAGGCTCGCGTCGAACGGCTGCTCGCCCTCGTCCTGGACGCCGCCCGGCCACCGGCCCCCACGGCGACCCCGACCACAGAGCCGGCCGGCCGGGACGGGCAACACTGACGGACGGGCGGGACGCCGGGGGCAGGGCGGCCCCCCCGGACGTGACTCAGAGCCAGTTGCGCCGCTTGAAGACCAGGTAGAGCCCGGTGCAGACCAGCGCCATCAGACCGATCGCGAACGGGTACCCGAAGGCCCACTTGAGCTCGGGCATGGCTTCGAAGTTCATGCCGTAGACGGTGCCGATCAGGGTCGGCGCGAAGAGGATGGCGGCCCAGGAGGAGATCTTCTTGATCTCGTCGTTCTGCACGTGTCCGGCCTCGGCGAGCTGCTTCATCTCCTCGTTCTGCCGCTGCGAGACCAGCGTCGCGTTGACGGTGAGGATGTTCTGCAGCATCTGCCGGAAGCCGTCCACGCGCTCGGCGGCGTAGGTGGCGTGGTCGGCGACGTCGCGCAGGTAGCGCTGGAGCTCGTCGTCGGTCCCGTACTTGCCGAAGCCCGCCTCCAGGCTCTTCATGATCTCCAGCAGCGGGCGGGTGGCCCGCTGGAGCTCGATCACCTCGCGGGAGAGCTCGTAGATGCGCCGGGAGACCTGCGGGTCGCCGCCGAACACCTCCGTCTCGATCTCGTCGATGTCGTGCTGCAGCCCGGCGATCACCGGGGCGTAGCCGTCCACCACGGCGTCCAGCACCGCGTACAGCACCGCCTCCGGACCGAGCGCCAGCAGCTCCGGATCGGCCTCCAGCCGACTGCGCACGGCGGACAGGTCCGGCGCCTGCGAGTGGCGCACGGTGAGGACGAAGTCCGGGCCGACGAACAGGTGGACCTCGCCGAAGTCGACCTCCTCCACGTCGTCCAGGTAACGGGCCGCGCGCAGCACCACGAACAGCGTGTCGCCGTAACGCTCCAGCTTCGGCCGCTGGTGGGCCACGATGGCGTCCTCGACCGCCAGTTCGTGCAGATCGAACCGCTCGGCGGCCTCCAACAGCTGCGCCTCGGCGGGCCGGAACAGTCCGATCCAGGCCATCGTGCCGGGCTTGCCGGGCAGCTGGCGGTAGATGTCGGCCAGGCTGACGGGCGGCTCGACCCGGCGGCCGTCGCGGTAGACGGCCGCCTCCACGACGGAGCGCTCCAGCGTGACGGGCTCGGCGGGCTGGTCGGGCCTCGGGTCCATCGAGTGCTCGGGCGCCGGCTGGGCTTCGCCGCCGTGGGCGGTGCTGTCGGAGCGGGAGAACGGACGCTTGCTCGCGCGCACGGCGCGCACACGCCAGTCGGACATGGCGGGTACCTCCACGGTTCGGTGTCAGCCGCTCCCCCGGGACCGGGGTCGCCGGGAGCTGGGCGGGTGGGGGGGGGGGAGGCGCCCGGCCGGCCTCCACCGCGCACGGCGCCCGGCCGCCTGGTGGCCCGTCGTCAGCGACGGGCGGTACGGCGGCGGGATGCGGGAGCGGTACGGGAGGAGGGGTGCCGGGGGCCAGGGCAAAAGGGGCCAGGAGAAGTGGGGCCAGGAGAAGTGGGGCCCGGAGAAGTGGGGCCCGGTGCGAGGGGGCCAGGAGAAGAGGGGGATGTGCCGGGGCAGGGCCGACTTCGGCCCGGACTACTGGAATCCACAGCTCTCACCTCCTCGCCGTCGGGGCGCCCGTCCCCCGGGTCGCCGTAACCGGGCCATCAGGGAACGAACCACGCCGTACGGTCGAGGGCACACGAGCCCCGCGGGAACGGGTGGGCACCCCTGATCTCGTCAGAGCTTTGGCACGCCACGGCGTAGCACCCGGGGGTGCAGCCACTTGGGGTCACCCCTTAGGCCGGGGAGACCTGTCCTGAACCTGGGCGTCTCTCGACGTCGTGGGGTCAGTGGCCTGTGTCCGTGGCGACGCCTCACCGAACGAGGTGCCTGCACAACTGTGCCGAGTCTAGTACCCGCGCGCGCCCGCCTCCGACCAGGGCCCGGTCTCAGGCGCGGACCCGCGCCGCAGGAGTCAGGCGCGGTGGCGGAAACGGGCGCGGTGACGGAGGCAAAGGCGGGCGCGGTGACGGAGGCGCAGCCGGCCGCCCCGGCCCGCACCGGAGCGGCCGGCAGCGCTCCCCTACCCCGCCGCCGCGAGGTGGGCGGCCACGTACGGGACCGCGACCGACTCCAGGCCGCCGACGGTGCCGAACTGCGGGTGGACGTTCACCTCGAAGACCACACCGCCGCTCTCGGCGGCGAGGTCCACGCCGGCCAGCGGGAGGTCGAGGGACTTGGTCGCCAAGATGGCCAACTCAGCGAGCCCGGCCGGGAGTTCGTTCTGGGCCAGGACGGTCGAGACGGCGCCGCGGCTCTCGTTGCACGGCGCGTCCGGGTCAGGCTGGACGTGCTCCACCGCGCGCACCACCCGCCCGTCGAGCACCACCACCCGGTACTGGTGTCGCCGGCCGGCCGCGGTGAAGTTCCGGGCGTCGCGGGCGATCAGCCAGTCGACCCCCGCCTCGGCGTAGTAGCGGGCGGCGGCGGTGAGTTGGGCACCGGTGGTGACGTGGAAGACGTCGTTGCCACCCATGCCGACGGTCGGCCGGGCCCACACGTCGCCGCCGAGACGGTCGAACGCCTCCGCGGCGGCCTCCGGGCTCGGCCGGGAGAACGCGACAGTGGGCATGTGCGGGACGCCGTCCCGGACGAACCGCTCGACGGTGCGGTCCTTCTCGGTGGCCGCCCGCCAGGCGTCGACGCCGGTGCCGAGCGAGCGGGCACCGTGGGCGCGGAGCAGCCGCTGGCAGGCCTCGAAGTCGCGGCGCCGGTGCGGCGGGATCTCGTAGACGATCACCGCCTCGGCCGTCACGGCGCAGCCCTCGCCGGGCACCTCCAGACACAGTCCTCCGCCCGCACCGGAGACAGCGGTACCGCTGCCGATACCGGTGTCGGCACCGGTACCGACGCCGGAGATCCGGCCGGTGCCGCCGGTCATGAAGTGCCGCGCATCGAGCAGGACGGGCGCTCTGCCGGTGAGCGCGCGTACGGCGGTGGACAGGATCTCCCGGCTGCCCTCGGTCGAGCTGTGATCGGTCATCAGAACGAGCTCGCGTCGGACCATGCCGCCATCGAACAGCCGCCCCGCCCGTCCCGGCAAGACCGTGTTCTGCGCCGCTTCGCCCGGCGATGGCCGAAACCACCCCCGCCACCCCGGGGCCCGGGCCCGACGCCGCGGGGCGCCGACGACCGCCTCGTCCCCGGGCACCGCGCGCACGGCCCCTCTCCCCCGATCGGGCGAGGCGGTCCCGTCGCGAACCCGCCGCCCGTCCGGCGGCCACCGTCCACCGGCTCGCCGGGCGACCCGACGGCGGGCATAGTTCGACTACACAGCACCGTCGGACGTCATCGGGCAGCAGTCGCACCCGTGCCGCCCGGCACCAGGACCCACGCGTGCGGTCCGTCGGCCGTCGGCTCCGGCCAGGCCCTCCCGTACGCCGTCCGGAGCAACGACCGCACCGTCATCACCACCACGACCCACCCCCGCGAGGCACCTCGCCGGGCGGTGACCGGGGAGAGGCCACCCGACCATGATCGACAGCACCGACTTCCGCACACTCTCCGAACACCTCACCGGCGAGCCCGCCCTCGACGGCCCGCTCGCCGACGCCTTCCGGCAGCGGCTGGAGCGGGCCTACCCCGCCGACCTCGGCCGGCTCGTCACCGCGTGGCAGCAGGCCGCCTCCTCCCCCGATCCCGGCGCGCAGCTCAAGGCCGCCCTCGACGGAGACACCGCCCTGGCGCGGGCGGCCCGCGCCACCGTCATCGTCTGGTACACCGGGCAGTTCCTTCGCCCGGACGGCAGCACGGACGGCCCCGAGACCCCCGAGCAGTACCGGTCCGGCCTGGTCTGGAAGGTGATCCAGGCCCATCCCGGGTCCGCCGCCCCCACGCCCCCCGCGCCGAGCGGGTACGGCTACTGGACCGAACACCCCTGACCGAGCGGAGGAACCCACCGCCATGGACTTCGACTACGACCTCGTCATCGTCGGCGCCGGCGTCGCCGGGGCACTCACCGCCTGGCAGGTCAAGACCGCCCGGCCCGAGGCCCGCGTCCTGATCCTCGACGCCGGCGACAACCCCGTCACCAGCATCCAACGAGCCAGGTTCGTCGACAGCTACCAGCTCTCCCCGACCAAGGGCGTGCCCTCGCCGTACGCCGCACTGCCCAACAACGCGCTCGGCGTCGCCGCCTCCTCGGACGGCGTGGGCGATCCGGTCACCATGAACCGCTACTACGTGGAGAACGGGCCGGACCTCTTCAAGAGCGGCTTCCAGCGGATGACCGGCGGCAGCACCTGGGCCTGGCGCGGCAACTGCCCGCGCTTCCTGGAGAGCGACTTCCGGCTCGGCAGCCGGTACGGGCGCGGCGTGGACTGGCCGTTCGACTACGCCGAGCTGGAGCCGTTCTACGTCCGGGCCGAGGCCGAACTCGGGGTCTCCGGCAACGGCACCGAATGGGCCCCGTACACCCCGCGCAGCGCGGAGTTCCCGATGCCCGGCATCGCGCCCAGCTACGGCGACGAGCGGGTCCGCGCCGCGCTGCACGGCATCGCGCCCATCGACGGCGTCCGGGTCACGCCGATCACCACGCCGCAGGCCCGCAACTCCGAGGACTACCAGGGTCGCGTCGCCTGCCAGGGCCACTCCAGCTGTCTGCCGATCTGCCCCTCGGGGGCCAAGTACGACGCCGGGCACCACCTCCGGCGGGCCGACAAGCTCGGCGTCGAACTCCGCACCGCCTCGGTGGTCACCAGGCTGATCCGGCGCCAGGGCGGCACCCCGATCGTCGCGTTCAAGGACTGGAACACGGCCGACCGGATCGAGCAGAGGGTCACCGCCCGACAGGTGGTGCTGGCGCTGAACGCCGTCGAGACGCCGAAGCTCTGGCTCGTCTCCGGTCTCGACAACACCAGCGACCAGGTCGGCCGCAACCTCATGGACCACCCCACCGAGGAGGTGGTCGGACTCTTCCCCGAGCCGCTGTTCCCGTTCCGGGGCCCGCAGACCATCCTCGGCATCGAGGACTTCCGCGACGGGCCGTTCCGGAGGAACAACGGGGCCTTCCGGCTGACCGTCGGCAACGACGGCTGGGGGCGCACCGAGTCCCCGGAGGCCGCGGTCGACCGGCTCCTCTGGGACGGCGCAGGCGGACGGATCCTGCGCACCGGCAGCGAACTCCAGCAGGCCGTGAACCACCGCGTCACCCGCATGCTGCGGTTCAGCTACGCCACCGAGCAGCTGCCGAACCCGGCCAACCGGGTCACCCTCTCCGACGAGCGGGACAGCCTCGACCAGCCCCGGCCCAAGCTCAGCTACCAGCTGGACGACTACTCCAGGCGGGCGCTCGCCTACGGGCACAGCGTCGCCCGCAGGCTCTGGCAGCACATCGAGTCGACCATCGGCGCCGAGGAGGTGGGTCCGCTGCAGCCGAGCCTGGCGTACAAGGGGTCGGGCCATGTGATCGGCACCATGCGGATGGGCACCGAGCGGTTCACCTCGGTGGTCGACGAGGCCGGGCAGTCCCACGACCACCCCGGCGTGTGGGTCGTCGGCGCCTCCGTCTTCCCCACCGGCGGCACCGCCAATCCGACCCTCACGCTGGCCGCCGTCACCCTGCGCACCGCGGACCGGGTGGCCGCCGCCCTGTGAGCCCGGGCGGGCCCGGGCTCACCCCGGGCCGGCCTCACCCCGGGCCGGCGCCGCCGTCCGCGTCCGCCCCGCCGCCGTCCGGAACCGGACCGAGGCCGGCGCCCAGGCGGACGTTCCACCGGCCGAGCCGCCCGCTGAGCTCGGTGGCCGTCAGCGGCGGGACGTCGAGCCGCCAGAAGGCCGTCGCCGGACTCCCCAACGCATGGACCACCGCCGCCCGGACGAGTTCCGGCTCCACCACCGCCACCACGCGCCCGCCGCCACCGGCCAGCGCGTCCAGCCACCCGGCGGCGCGCTCGCACAGCCCGGCCAGCGACTCCCCTCCGGGCGGCGCGGCGGCCGGGTCGGCGAGCCACGCGGCCACCGCGTCCGGCTGCTCGGCGGCCACCTCGTCGAGCGTCCTGCCGCGCCACGCGCCCATCGCCCAGCCGACCGGCGCCTCGCCCGAGGCGGTGAGGCCGAGGGCCTGTGCGGTCTGCCGACAGCGGAGCGACGGCGACACCAGGACGTGACCGGAGAGCGGCAGGGTGCCCGCCGCCGACCGCGCGGCGTCGAGTCCACGGGCGTCCAGGCCCGATCCGTCGTCGAACCGTGCCGTCCGCAGCGCCGTACCGGGCGCCGGTGAGATCAACATCACCCGTACCGTCATCCTGGAACCCCTTCGTCCACCACCCGCCCCGCGTAGGCGCGAACCCGCCCGCCGTCGCTCCCGCCCCGGCGGACGGGTTCGCGCCCCCGGCTTCGGCGCACGCCCTTGGCCGCTCGCCCGCCAGGCGGTACGGTCGCGGGCGTTGTGACGACGGTGCGAGGAAGCCGGTGAGACTCCGGTACGGTCGCGCCACTGTATGCCGCCCGGCACCGTACCCCCAGACCAGGGCGTGCGGGCCGACGGTGAGTCAGACCCCGAGCCGTCGTCTGTGCTCCATCGATTGGGACGCGAGTTTCCCCAAGGAGGTTCAGCCATGGCTTCGTCCATCGCCACCCCGCTCTCCCCCGCCACCGGTGAGGCTCCGGCCCCCATCCCCGTGCGGGCCGTCCTGCCCTGGGCGGCGTTCTTCGGCATCCTGATGCTGGTGCTGCTCTACTTCGTCGGCGCCGAACAGGGCGCCACCTCCCTCATCTCCGGCGAGAACGTCCACGAGTGGGTCCACGACGGACGCCACCTGCTCGGCTTCCCCTGCCACTGAGACGAGGAAGCACCGGCGTGAACTCCACCACCGTCAGATCCCTGCTGGTGCGCGGCATGCTGGCCGGCCTCGTGGCCGGCCTGCTCGCGCTCCTGACCGCCTACTTCCTCGGCGAGTCCCACGTGGACTCCGCCATCGCCTTCGAGGAGGCACACTCCGCCCACCACGGCATGGACATGGAGCCGGAGCTCGTCAGCCGGTCCCTGCAGTCCACCGCGGGCCTGGCGACCGGGATCCTCCTGTTCGCCGTCGCCATGGGCGGGGTCGCCTCGCTCGCCTTTTGTTTCGCCCTCGGCCGGATCGGGCGCTTCGGCGCCCGCGCCACCGCGATCGTCCTGTCGCTCGGCGCGCTGGTGACCGTCTACCTCGTGCCGTTCGTCAAGTACCCGGCCAACCCGCCGTCCGTCGGGGACCCCGACACCATCGGGAAGCGCACCGTCCTGTACTTCCTGATGCTGCTGCTCGCGGTGCTCCTCGCGGTGGCCGCCGTGATCGTCGGCAAGCGCCTGGTGCCGCGGCTCGGCACCTGGTACGCGGCCGTCGCGGCGGGGGCCGGCTTCGTGCTGGCAGTCGGCCTGGCCTACGCCCTGCTGCCCGCCGTCGACGAAGTCCCCGAGGAGTTCCCCGCCACCCTGCTGTGGCAGTTCCGCCTCGCGGCCCTCGCCATCCAGCTGGTGCTGTGGACCTCCTTCGGCCTCGTCTTCGGCGAGCTCGCCGAGCGCGTGCTGAAGCCCCGGCCCGCCACCGCCCAGGCGCCCGCCCGGGCCACCGCGGCCGTCCAGTAGGCCGCGCCGAATCCGACACACCACACCGTCCGGCACACCACAGCAGCACCGCGGAGTCGCCGGACACCCGACAGCCCGCCCCGGTTCCGACCGGGGCGGGCTGTCGTCGTTCGGGCCACCGGGGGCGGGCGGGCCTTCCCCACCCGCCCCCGGCCCCGCTACTGCCGCGCGGGGGCCGGGCGGACCAGCTCCTTGAGGACGTCCTCCATGGTGACCAGGCCGGAGGCGGTGCCGTCGGCGGCGATCGCGGCGGCCAGGTGGGTGCCGGAGCGGCGCATGGCGGTCAGCACGTCGTCCAGGGGGGTCGACTCGGGGACGCGGGCGATCGGGCGCAGCGCGCGGGCCGGGAAGGGCCGGTCGCGGGCGCCGTCCTGTTCGAGCGCGTCCTTGATGTGCAGGTAGCCGAGCACCGTCCGGTCCGCGTCCAGCACGGGGAAGCGGGAGAACCCCGTCCGGGCGGCGAGCTGCTCCAGCTCGACGGGCGTGGCACCGGGGCCGGCGAAGACGATCTCCTCGCGCGGGGTGACGACCTCCGAGACCGGACGGGAGCCCAGTTCGAGTGCGTCCCGCAGGAGTTCGGTGTCGCGGTCGCTGAGCAGCTCGGCGTCGGACGAGTCCTTGACCATGCGGGCCAGCTCCTCCTCGGTGAACACCGAGGCCACCTCGTCCTTGGGCTCGACCTTCAGCAGACGCAGGATGCGGTTGGCCAGGGCGTTGATGGAGAAGGCGATCGGCCGCACCGCGCGCGTCACCCCGACCAGCGGCGGCACCAGCAGGTAGGCGGCCTTCTCCGGCGCAGCCAGGGCGATGTTCTTGGGGATCATCTCGCCCAGCAGCATGTGCAGGTAGGTCGCCACGGTCAGCGCGACGACGAACGCGATCGTGTGGATCAGCGCGTCCGGGACGCCGACGCCGTGCAATGGCGGCTCCAGCAGGTGGGCGATCGCCGGTTCGGCGACCGCGCCGAGCACCAGCGAGGAGACGGTGATGCCGAGCTGGGCGGTGGCCAGCATCGCCGAGACGTGCTCCAGCCCCCAGATCACCGTGCGAGCACGCCGGTCGCCGGCCTCCGCGCGGGGTTCGATCTGGCTGCGCCGCACCGAGATGAGGGCGAACTCGCCGCCGACGAAGAAGGCGTTGGTCACCAGGGTGAGCAGTCCGATGACGAGCTGGACGGCGGTCATCGGTTCTCCTCCGGGCGACGTCCGGTGCCACTGGTCGGGCCGCCGGTCGGGCCGCTGGTCGGACCGGAGTCCGCCGGGGCGTCGGCGTCGGGTGCCGGCCCGGAGATCCGGACACGTTCGGCGACGTGGTGCGCGACGGCCGTGACGTGGAGGGTCCAGCCGTCGGTCTCGACGATGTCGCCGGGGACGGGGATGCGGCCGAGACGCTCGGCGATCAGCCCGGCGAGGGTCTCGTACGGCCCCTCGGTACCGGGCAGTCCGACGGCGTCGAGCTGGTCGGTGCGGGTGATGCCGTCGGCGTCCCAGCGGTGGCGGCCGTCCCGGCCCTCGCCGAGGTCGATGAGGTCGGGCAGTTCGGCGGGATCGTGCTCGTCGACGACCTCGCCGACGACCTCCTCGACGATGTCCTCCAGGGTGGCGATGCCGGCGGTGCCGCCGTACTCGTCGATGACCACCGCCATGGTCTCCTCGCCGCGGAGCAGGTCCAGCAGGCGGTCGACGGTGAGCGTCTCGGGCACCAGCAGCGGCTCGGTCATCAGGTTCGCCACCGGGTGCAGATGCCGCCGGTCGGCGGGGACGGTGAGCGCGTCCTTGATGTGGACCGCACCGACGACCTGGTCGAGGTTGGTGCGGTAGACCGGGAAGCGGGACAGGCCGGTGGCCCGGGTGAGGTTGGCGACGTCGGCCGCCGTGGCGTGCTCCTCCAGGGCCCGGACGTCGACCCTGGGGGTCATCACGTTCTCCGCCGTCAGTTCGCGCAGGTTGAGCGAGCGGACGAAGAGTTCGGCGGTGTCGGGCTCTATCGCACCCGCGCGGGCGGAGTGCCGGGCGAGCGCGACCAGCTCCTGGGGCGTCCGGGCCGAGGCGAGGTGCTCGGCGGGCTCCAGGCCCAGCCGCCGCACCACGTGGTTCGCGGAGTTGTTGAGGTGCCCGATCAGCGGCGAGAACGCGGCCGAGAAGTAGTACTGCGGCGCGGCCACCACCTTCGCCACGGCGAGCGGGCGCGAGATGGCCCAGTTCTTGGGCACCAGCTCGCCCGCGACCATCAGCACGACGGTGGACAGCAGGACCCCGAGCAGGACCCCGACGGTGTTCACCACGCCGCTCGGCAGGCCCAGGGCCTCCAGCGGGCCGTGCAGCAGCGCGGCCACCGACGGCTGGGCGACCATGCCGATCACCAGGCTGGTGATGGTGATGCCCAGCTGGGCGCCGGACAGCTGGAAGGTGAGGCGCCGGGCGGCCTTCAGCGCGGTCGCGGCGCCGCGCTCACCGGCCTCGGCGGCGCGTTCGAGGGCACCCCGCTCGACGGTGGTCAGGGAGAACTCCGCCGCGACGAAGACCGCGCACGCGGCGGTGAGCACCAGCGCGAGGAGCAGCAGCAGGACGTTGGTCACCGTGCCACCCCCGCCCCGGTGGATGAGGTCGTCCGGGCGGGAACAGCACGGTGAGAACTGGGAGGTTCGTCCATCGCGGGGACCGCGACTCCTTCACTGCGAAGAGGGTGGTCGGTTCGGCGGCGGCCTGGTCGGGAGACCGGGCGCCGGCTCTACAGGAGTGTAAAGGGTTGGCAAATCAGAGTGTCGTAAGGGCCGCCTCCGGGCGTCGCGGCGCCCGCCTGCCCGCCTGCCCGCCTGCCCGCCTGCCCGCCTGCCCGCCTGCCCGCCTGCCCGCCTGCCCGCAATCATGTGCACAGGTACGCACATGTTGGCTACGATGTCGGTGTACCCGCACGACGCCGACCCGGGGACGGACCGTATGCCGGCCATCCTGCGCAATCGCACCTACCGCCACCTGTTCACCGCCCAGATCGTCGCCCTGGTCGGCACCGGTCTGGCCACCGTGGCGCTCGGCCTGCTCGCCTACGACCTCGCCGGTGACCACGCCTCGGCCGTCCTCGGCACCGCCCTGGCGATCAAGATGGTCGCGTACGTCACGATCGCTCCGCTCGCCGGCGTCCTGGCGGACCGGATTCCGCGCCGGGCCCTGATGGTGGCCATGGACCTCAGCCGGGCGACCGTCGCACTCAGCCTGCCGTTCGTCACCCAGGTCTGGCAGGTCTACGCCCTGGTCTTCCTCCTCCAGGCCGCCTCCGCCGCGTTCACGCCGACCTTCCAGGCCACGATCCCGGAGGTGCTGCCCGCCGAGCGCGACTACACCCGGGCGCTGTCGCTGTCCCGGCTGGCCTACGACCTGGAGAGCCTGTTCAGCCCCGCGCTCGCCGCCGGGCTGCTGGCCGTGGTCTCCGCCGACTGGCTGTTCGTCGGCACCGCCGCCGGCTTCCTCGCCTCCGCGGCCCTCGTGCTCTCCGCCGTGCTGCCCAAGCCGGTGCCCGTCGAGCGCGCCGGCGGCGTCTACGCCAAGGCCGGCTTCGGCGCCCGCCTGTTCTGGGCGACCCCCCGCCTGCGGGCCCTGCTCGCCCTGGACCTCGGCGTCGCCGCCGCCGGGGCCATCGTCTTCGTCAACACCGTCGTCCTGGTCCGCGAGCACTTCCACCGGCCCGCCGGAGCCCTCTCCCTCGCACTCGGCGCGTACGGCGCGGGCTCCATCCTGGCCGCCCTCCTGCTGCCGCGTCTGCTCGGGCGGATCGGCGACCGCGCCGTGATGCTCCCGGCCGCGTTCGCCCTGCCCGTGGTCCTGGCGGCCGTGGCCGCCGTCACCGCCACCGCCCCGAGCGCCTGGTCCTGGGGCGCGGTGCTGACCGCCTGGGCCGCGATCGGCGCCGCCTGCTCGGCGGTCCTCACGCCGGGCGGCCGCGTGCTGCGCCGCTCCGCGGCCGACGCCGACCTGCCGGCCGCCTTCGCCGCGCAGTTCTCCCTCTCCCACTCCTGCTGGCTGCTGACCTACCCGCTGGCGGGCTGGCTGGCCGCCGGCGCCGGGCTGCCGGCCACCGCCGGGGCACTCGGCGCCGTCGCACTCGCCGCCGCGGCGGCCGCCACCGCACTCTGGCCCGCGCGCGACGCGGACGAACTCGACCACGTCCACGCCGACCTGCCGCCGGACCACCCCCACCTCAGCAACGCCCGCCCGGCCGCCGGCGGCTGGCGGCACGGCCACCACTTCGTCATCGACCAGCACCACCGGCGCTGGCCGGCACACGGCAACGTCCGGCCCGGATAGGACCGGACCGGACGAGCCGGAGCGCGGCGGCGCCGAGTCAGCCGATGTAGCCGAGCGCCCCCAGCGCGCAGACCCCGCCCAGGCCCATGAAGACCGGCGTGAGCACCTTGATCTCGACCCAGCTGCCCGCCCGGAACCGCAGGCCCTTCGGCGGCCCGACCGGGTACCAGCGCTTGCGCCCGATCGGGATCGGCCAGAACACCGGGCAGCCCGACACGGTCAGCGCGTCACCCAGACAGTGCACCAGCGAGCCGAGCGCGATCGGCACGCCGATCCACAGGTACTGCTGCCCGGGCTGGTCGAACAGCCACTGCGAACCGTTCCCCGGCTTGTCCAGGACGTCCGCCAGCACCCAGGCGCTGGTCGCCCCGAGCAGCCAGACCAGCACGTCGCTGGAGACCCGGGCATGGCGCCACAGCAACCCCTCGATCGCCAGCACCATGTGCACGAAGAGCACGGCCAGCACCCCCCAGCGGCCGCCGTACGACGCCACCGCGGCGGCTCCGGCGCCGCACAGCACTGCCCAGAGCCAGGTGTGGGTCAGCGTCCGGTGCCCGCCCGAGCGGCGCGGATCGCCCTTCTTCCGGGTCGACCGGTAGGCCGCGTACGAGAGCTTGTCGATCACCTCGCAGAGCGTGCGCGACACCGGCCCGAAGGCCCTGGATATCGTCGCCGCCTTGTGGTCGAGGTCCGGCGCGAGCGCGGCCCCCGCACAGATCAGCGTCCCCGCCAGCAGCACCGGCCAGGGCATCGGCTCGCCCAGCCCCGCCGCGAGCGCCCCCGCACCCAACCACGCCGCCGCGCCCGACAGCGCGTGCGCCGGTCCCATCATGAGCTGGCTCCCGTCCTCGTTCCCACCCGCCCTCCACGAGGACGTGACGGTGCAGCAGCCTAGCCGTCCATGATCCACTGCTTCGCCGGGGCCGGACGGGACGCCCTCCCCGCCCGATCCGCGCCGCTGCGCCGAGCGGCGGGGCGGCCGGGCTTCGGGCAGCTCGGCGACGGCGGACCCGGCGGCGTCGGGCTCGGCGACGAACCCGCCGACAGACCTCCGGCGGACCGCCGGCCAGGGCGGGCGCGCCAAGCGCCGGCAGGCCCGGGCGCCCCCGACCTACGGCCCGGGGCCCGTCAGGCGGACGGAGCCGTGCGCTCCGGCGGGGCCGTGCGCTCCGGCGGGGCCGTGGCCGCGTCGAGCGCCGGGGCGATGACGGCGAAGGCCCGTTCGGTCAGCTCGACGGGATCCTCGACACCGTCGCTGTCGCTCCACCGCTGCAGCACCGCGTCGAAGGCCGCCAGTGCCGTCCCGGCCGCCAGCTGCGGGTACAGATCGACCGCGGGATCGATGTCCAGGCGGCGCGCCAGCTCCGCGGACAGCTCCTCTCGCCACTGCACCTGACGCTCCAGGAAGCGTGCGAGCAGGGCCGGGGTCCGCAGGATCAGCTGGACCACGCGCAGAGCCCGGTCGGCGTGGTCACCGCAAGCCGCGGCGGGGACGGAGACGGCGTGCAGCAGCGCCACGGAGGGCGGCTCCCCGACGGGTCGGGCCGCCAGCTCCTGCTGGATGCCCGAGCCCAGGTCGGCGAGGAACTGGACGACCACGTCCTCCTTGGACGCGAAGTACCGGAAGAAGGTCCGCTTCGAGACACCCGCCGTCGTCGCGATGTCGTCGATGGTGACCGCGTCGAAGCCCTGCGACGCCAGTAGCTGGAGCGCGGCCTCGGTCAGCTCGTTCGAGACGAGCCGGCGCTTGCGCTGGGCCATGGTGACGTCCGGGCGGGAACTCATCGGGCCATGGTAACCCCCTGCCTCGGATGGCACTCGGGAGCATGTTGACACCGAGTGACACCAGCGGCAGCATGTGCCGCATGACAGCGCATCAGCAGTGGACGGCCGAGCAGATCCCGGACCAGACCGGGCGGGTGTTCCTCGTCACCGGCGCGAACAGCGGCCTCGGCCTGGCGACCACCCGGGCACTCACCGCCCGGGGCGCCCGGGTGATCCTCGCGGTCCGGGACGTGGCGAAGGGCCGCCGGGCCGCCGCCGGGATCACCCACGAGCAGCCGGGGGCCCAGGTCGAGGTGGGCCACCTCGACCTGGCCGACCTCGACTCCGTCCGGGCCTTCGCCCACCAGGTCCGCGCCGACCACCCGAGGCTCGACGTCCTGGTCAACAACGCCGGCGTGATGGCACCGCCACGATCGCTGAGCGCGCAGGGCCACGAGCTCCAGTTCGCCTGCAACCACCTCGGCCACTTCGCACTCACCGGCCTGCTGCTCGACCGGCTGAGCGTCGGACGCGACCCCCGCGTCGTCACGGTGAGCTCGCTCAACCACCGGAGGGGGCGCCTTCGCTTCGACGACCTCGACGGCGAGCGGGGCTACTCGCCGATGGCCTTCTACAACCAGTCCAAGTTCGCGAACGCCGTCTTCGGCCGGGAACTCCACCGGCGGCTGACCGCGGCGGGCAGCCCGGTGCGCAGCCTGCTCGCCCACCCCGGGTACACCGCCACCAACCTGCAGACCGGTTCGCCGATCGGCCTGTGGCGGGTGCTCCTCGGCCGGATCGGCAACCCGCTGCTGGCCCAGACGCCGGCCCGCGGCGCGTTGCCGCAGCTGTACGCGGCGACCGGCCCGGTGGCGGAGGGCGGCGCGTTCATCGGGCCGGACGGCCCGGCCGAACTGCGCGGCGGGCCGACGCCGGTTCCGCTGTCCCCCGCGGCGGCCGATGCCGAGACCGGCCGCCGTCTGTGGGAGGTGTCGGAACGGCTGACCGGTGTGCGCTACCCGGATCCCGCCTCGGCCTGACCGGCCGACTCGGACCACCGACCGGAGGAGCCGTTCCGAACGATCGGCGGGTCGGCGAGCCCGAACGATCGGCCGGTCGGCGAGTCCGGGCGATCGGCGGGTCGGCGCCGGATCGGGCGCGGGCGGCCGGACGGGCGAACGGGCGAACGGGCGCTGTCAAGGACCGGGGCCGCGACACGCCGCCGGCGCTGGTCCCTCCCGCCGACCCGCTAGCCTGGACGGCTTAGCCCGCACTGCCCGCCCCACCGGCATCCTGCACCACACTCCGCCCCGAGCCCGACCCGCACCGCCTCGCGTCCCGACCGAAGCGCCCCAGCACCGAAGCGCCCCGCACCGCCCTGCGCCGCCCGCCCCGCACCGCCCCGACAAGGAGCCCACTTCCGTGTCCGACACGTTCACGCACCTGCACGTCCACACCGAGTACTCGATGCTGGACGGAGCGGCGAAGAACGGAAAGCTCTTCGCGGAGGCCGAGCGGCAGGGCATGCCGGCCATCGCGATGAGCGACCACGGCAACATGTTCGGCGCGTACGAGTTCTTCCACGCCGCCGCCAAGACCGGCGTGAAGCCGATCATCGGCATCGAGGCCTACGTCGCCCCGTCCTCGCGCTTCCACAAGAAGCAGGTGTTCTGGTCCCCCGGCGGCCAGCGCCCGGCGAACGCCGACGGCGAGGGCGGCAAGGACGTCTCGGGCGGCGGCCGCTACACCCACATGACCATGTGGGCGCAGAACGCGACCGGGCTGCGGAACCTCTTCAAGCTCTCCTCGCTCGCGTCGATGGAGGGCTACTACATGAAGCCCCGCATGGACCGCGAGCTGATCGCGGCCAACGCGACCGGCATCATCGCCACCACCGGCTGCCCCTCGGGCGAGGTGCAGACCCGGCTGCGGCTCGGGCAGTACGACGAGGCCGTCAAGGCCGCCGGCGCCTACCAGGACATCTTCGGCAAGGAGAACTACTTCCTGGAGCTGATGGACCACGGCCTGTCCATCGAGCGGGACGTCCGCGAGGACCTGCTGCGCCTGGCCAAGGACCTGAACATCCCGCTGCTGGCGACCAACGACTCGCACTACGTCACCGCCGACCAGGCGGACGCCCACGACAGCCTCCTCTGCGTCGGCGTGGGCAAGAACAAGGACGACCCGAACCGGTTCAAGTTCCAGGGCACCGGCTACTACATCAAGACCGCCGAGGAGATGCGCGAGCTGTTCCGCGAACTCCCGGAGGCCTGTGACAACACGCTGGCGATCGCCGAGCGGGTCGAGTCGTACGACGAGGTCTTCACCTACGTCGACCGGATGCCGCAGTTCGACGTCCCCGAGGGCGAGAGCCAGGCGTCGTTCCTGCGCAAGAAGATCGCCGCCGGGCTGCAGCTCCGGTACGGCGACAACCCGAGCCAGGAGGTGCTGGACCGGATCGAGCTGGAGATGGGCGTGATCACCCCGATGGGGTTCGACGCCTACTTCCTCGTGGTCGCCGACATCTGCCAGTACGCCCGGGACAACGGCATCCCGGTCGGTCCGGGCCGAGGCTCGGCGGCCGGCTCGATGGTCTCCTACCTGACCCGGATCACCGAGCTGGACCCGCTGGAGCACGACCTGCTGTTCGAGCGGTTCCTGAACCCCGAGCGCATCAACCCCCCGGACGTCGACATCGACTTCGACGACCGCCAGCGCGACCAGATGGTGCGCTACGTCACCGACAAGTACGGCTCCGCCTACACCGCGCAGGTCAACACCTTCGGCACGATCAAGGCCAAGGCCGCCGTCAAGGACGCCAACCGCATCCTCGGCTACCCCTTCGCCATGGGCGACCGGATCACCAAGGCGATGCCGCCGGACGTCATGGGCAAGGGCGTCCCGCTGGCGGACCTCTTCAACGAGAAGCACCCGCGGTACAACGAGGGCACCGAGATCCGCTCGCTGTACCAGAACGAGCCCGACGTCAAGAAGATCATCGACACCGGCCTGGGCATCGAGGGCCTGATCCGCGGCACCGGCGTGCACGCCGCCGCCGTCATCCTCTCCTCCACCCCGCTGCTCGACCTGATCCCGCTGCACATGCGGGACAAGGACGGCGTGATCATCACCGGCTTCGACTACCCGTCGTGCGAAGCCATGGGCCTGATCAAGATGGACTTCCTGGGTCTGCGGAACCTGGGCATCATCGATCACTGCATCAAGATCGTCAAGGCCAACCGGGGCGTGGACGTCGACATCGAGAAGATCGCGCTCGACGACCCCACCACCTACCAACTGCTCGCCCGGGGCGACACCCTGGGCGTGTTCCAGCTCGACGGCGGCCCCATGCGCGCCCTGCTCAAGCTGATGAAGCCGACCGAGTTCGCCGACATCTCCGCCGTCTCGGCGCTGTACCGGCCGGGCCCGATGGGCATGAACTCGCACACCAACTACGCCCTGCGCAAGAACGCCCAGCAGGAGATCGTCCCGATCCACCCCGAGCTGGAGGAACCCCTCAAGGAGGTCCTCGGCCCCACCTACGGTCTGATCGTCTACCAGGAGCAGGTCCAGCGAGCCGCGCAGGTGCTGGCCGGCTACAGCCTCGGCCAAGCCGACCTGCTGCGCCGCGCGATGGGCAAGAAGAAGAAGGAGGTGCTGGAGAAGGAGTTCGTCCCCTTCCACGCGGGCTGCAAGGAGCGCGGCTACTCCGACGAGGCCATCCAGGCCGTCTGGGACGTCCTGGTCCCGTTCGCCGGCTACGCCTTCAACAAGTCGCACTCCGCCGCCTACGGCTTGGTCTCCTACCAGACCGCCTACCTCAAGGCCAACTACCCCGCCGAGTACATGGCGGCGCTGCTCACCTCGGTGGCGGACGACAAGGACAAGATGGCGGTCTACCTCGCCGAGTGCCGCCAGATGGGCATCAAGATCCTCTCGCCCGACGTCAACGAGTCCGTGGTCGACTTCACCGCCGTCGGCAGCGACGTCCGGTTCGGCCTGAAGGCCGTCCGCAACGTCGGTGTGCCGGTCATCGAGTCGCTGGTCAGGACCCGAAAGGAGAAGGGCAAGTACACCTCCTTCCCGGACTTCCTGGACAAGGTCGAGCTGGTGGTGTGCAACAAGCGGACCGTCGACTCGCTGATCAAGGCGGGCGCGTTCGACTCCCTCGGGCACACCCGCCTGTCGCTCAGCACCGTGCACGAAAGCGCGATCGACGCCGTCACCGGCCTGAAGAAGCAGCAGGCGATCGGTCAGGACGACCTGTTCGGCGCCCTGGACACCGGCGACGGCGACGGCCCGGCCATCGGGCTGGACTTCGAACTGACCGACCGGGAGTGGCCGCGCCGGCAACTGCTCAGCCTGGAGCGGGAGATGCTCGGCCTGTACGTCTCCAGCCACCCGCTGGACGGCGCCGAGCACATCCTCTCCCGCAACCGCGACACCTCCATCGCCGAACTCCTCGGCTCCGGCCGCACCGAGGGCGAGGTCCGCCTGGCCGGCCTGATCACCGCCGTCGACCGCCGGATCAACAAGGCCGGCAACGCCTGGGCCATCATCACCCTCGCCGACCGCGACGGCTCGGTCGAGGTGCTGTTCTTCCCCGCCACCTACAACCTGATGGCCGACCAGATGGTCGAGGACAACGTGATCTCGGCCCGGGGGCGGCTCAACGAGCGCGACGGCTCCCTGAGCATCTTCGGCCAGGAGATCACCACCCTCGACGTCTCCTCCGCCGAGCTCGGCACCAAGCCGCCGGTACAGATCACCGCACCGCTCGGCAAGATCACCCCGACGGTGGTGGGCGAACTGAAGCTCGCCCTCCAGGCCCACCCCGGCGACGTCCCGGTCCGGCTGCTGACCACCAACTGGGACAAGGACACCCTCTACGAGCTGGGCTTCCTGGTGAACCCCGACAACGGCCTCGCCTCGGACATCAAGACCCTGCTCGGCACCAACTCCTGGGCGGGCACGCTCTGACCGGCGGCTACTGAGCGGGCGTGCCCGCGCGCTCAGTAGCCCGGCTCGGCGCACCGGTTCGGCGCACCGGTTGACGGCCCCCGAGCGGACCCTGACCGACGGGGTGTAGCAGGCCGGCAGCGCGCGGCAGAGGTCACGCCTCGCCGCTCCGGCTGCCGTCACGGCGTCACGGCGTCACCGGCCGTGGTTCGGCGCGACGTTCGACGTCGAACGCCTCGCGGGCGGCGGCGATCTCCGGGACGTGCGCCACCGACCACTCCGCGATCGCCGTGGTCAGCCGTCCGGCCTCCACGCCCAGGTCGCTCAAGGCGTACTCCACACGCGGCGGAACGGTGGCGTAGACCGTGCGGCGGACCAGGCCGGCCCGTTCCAGCTCGCGCAGCGTCTGGGTCAGCATCTTCTGGGTGATGCCGCCGAGGAGGCGGCGCAGTTCGTTGAAGCGCAGCGGCCCGTCCTGCCGTCGCAAGGCCGCCAGGACGTACAGCGTCCACTTGTTGGCGAGCATCTCGACGACCGTGCGCGAGGGGCAGTCGCGGCGGTAGGTGGAAGCCCAGCGGTCGAGATCCTGTCCTGAGGTAGTACCCATGAGGTACCTAGGTATCAAACAGGTGCCTTCTATGCAATGGGTACCGTGGCCCACCAGGATGGGAGCCGCGATCAAGCGGTCGCAGTCCCATGAGGAGGGGTCCCCATGTCCAGCAGCATGCACGCGGTGAGCCAGCGGTCCTTCGGCGGCCCCGAGGTGCTCGCGCTCGTCGAGAGCGACCGGCCGAAGCCGGGGCCGGGCGAGGTCCTGGTGCGGGTCCACGCCGCCGGGGTCAATCCCGCCGACTGGAAGATCCGCTCCGGGAACGTGCGCAGGTTCGGCGAACCACCGTTCACGCTGGGGCTGGACCTGTCCGGTGTGGTCGAGGCCGTCGGCGCGGAGGTGAGCCGGTTCCGGCCCGGTGACGCGGTGTTCGGGAACGCCTTCCCACCGCACGGCGCCTACGCGCAGTACGCGGTCACGTCGGAGCGGTGGCTCGCCTCCGTTCCGCAGGGTCTGGACCATGTGCACGCCGCCGCGCTGCCGACCGTGGGCCTCACTGCCTGGCAGTCGCTCACGCGCGCCGTCTCACTGAGCGCGGGGCAGCGAGTCCTCATCCACGGGGCGGCCGGCGGGATCGGCCACCTGGCCGTGCAGATCGCCAAGGCGCGCGGTGCCTACGTGATCGGCACGGCCCGCGCAGGCAAGCACGCCTTCCTGTACGACCTGGGCGCCGACGAGGTCATCGACTACACGCAGGTCGACTTCTCCCAGGCCGTGCGGGACGTCGACGTCGTCCTGGACCCGATCGCCGACGACTACGGGCCCCGCTCCCTGACCGTTCTCGCGTCGGGCGGGTCACTCGTCGACGTGCGCGGCACCGGTCCCGACCGCAGCACCGTCCGCGAACAGGCCGCAGCACGCGGCCTGCGGTTCGTCGAGTTCGGCTTCACCCCGTCCGGGACCGATCTGGAGAGCATCGGCGAACTGGCAGAAGCCGGCGCCCTGCAGGTGTCGGTCGAGAAGGTGCTGCCGCTGCGCGAGGCGTCCGAGGCCCATCGACTCAGCGAGGGGGGCCGGGTCAAGGGCAAGGTCGTCCTCACCGTCTGACGCAGGCTCACGCCAGCGGCGTTCGCGGTCGCCCCGGTGGCAGCTGTGCCGGTTGCCCTGACTGGACAGGGGTTGGCCATTGTTCGTCCACCGGTTTCAGCAGCTGCTGCTTCACGGGCGGTTCCGACTCAGGAAGACGCCGGTTCATGGACCAGCATCCAGATGCCGCTGAGAACCAGGGCCAGGACGATCAAGCAGCCCAGACGGAACGCGAACAGGCCCCCGTACTCCGCCAGCCGACCGGCAGGAGTGTTGAGGCGCCAGACCGACGGGATGTCGACGCGGCCTTCGGCGATGGCCGTCGCGGCTCGCCGCGCATCCCCGGGGTGATAGTCGTAAAAGGTCAGTGCCGCCCCCCACGTGCCCCGGCTCTCCCCGCCGTACTGGCGAACGCGGACATCCGCGAGAGCGGCGACGCTCGGCAGCCAGTGCTCACGTACCCGCCACAGCTCGGAGACCTTGTCACTGCCCAGCCAGGGCTCCTCCTCGCGATCTGACTCAGGTGTTCCCGAATCCGGCGTTCGCGTCATGCTCCCCCTCTCATGCGGCACCCCCCAGTACACACCCGCTGCCCCGCATGCCGATAGTGAGCTTGCTCCGCTTTGACGGACACCGTTGGTGTGGTGGTGAGGCCGCGAGGACTGTCTCGTATTCGGCGGGACTGCGGTAGCCGAGGCTGCTGTGCAGCCTGCGTAGGTTGTACCGGGCTTCGATCCATTCGAAGATCGCGGTCCGTGCTGCGGCCCGACCGGGCCAGGGGCGGTCGCCGAGCAGCTCCCGTTCGAGGGTGGCGAAGAAGGACTCGGCGAGGGCGCTATCCCAGCACTGGCCGGCCCGGCCGACCGACGGCTGACCGCCGAACTCTTCTGCGAGAGCGGCGAATTCGCGGCTGGTGTATCGGCAGCCGCGATCGGAGTGGAAGATCACCGGCCCGGTCGGGCGGCGGGTGCGGCAGGCGGCCCGCAGGGCGTCGGCGACCAGTTCGGTCCGCAGGTGGTCGGCGGTGGCCCAGCCGACGACGCGGCGGGAGGCGATGTCGATGACGGTGGCGGTCGCTACCAGAAACGGACTTAACGTCCTCTGACAGCGGCAGGCGTGTGGTTGGGCTCCCATGAGCGCCGTCTAAGGTGTGGGAACTATGCAACTGGTCGAAATGGAGATAGCCCGGCAGGACTGGAAGAGCATGCTGTGCGGGTGCGGCGGCTCGGCAGAGCACCTGGCCCGGGATCTGCTGCAGCTTGCGGGTAGGGCGCCCGAGCGGGAACCGAGCCATGTCAGCCTCGAAGAGCATGTCTGGTCCCCGACAGTGCTGTGGGAGCCGGCTCCTGCGGTGACGTCCGTTGCTCTGGCGGCGCTCGCGGACGATGTCGCACCGACAGCTCGCAAGTGGTTCCTCGATCTCCTTCAGTGCATGGTGGCAGGCGAGGGCACGGACTGGGAGTCCGCCCGACGAGGACTCGATCTTCCGGAGCTGTGCCGAGACATCGTTGTGCAAGGTCTCTGGCTGCTCTATGAGGAGGTGATGTCGAATCGATCCCTCTGGGCTGGCATCGCGTTCGAGGTCCTCACGGTGGTCGAGCCCAACAAAGCTCGCCTGCAACGTGTTCGGGAGATCGCGGCCGATTGGTTGCCCGCGTGTTGCCGGACAGGTCTGTGCGACGACGACCTGCGCGACCTCGAACGCTGACTCGCTCGGTTCGGTCACGGTTGAACTGTCCGGCCGGCCGCCGGTGAGGGCGGCCAGCCGTCGCCGGGGGTGCGCGGGGGTCAGCTGGCCTTGGCGGGCACTTCGGCCCGCGCCTGCGTCGAGGCGAGCCTGTAGGAGTGCGGTGAGGCCGAGACACGTGCCCAGTTCGAGGCAGAGCCCGCCGCCTTCCGGTGGATCTTCTACCGCGCAGGCGAGCCGTGCTCGTGCGGGAGGTGACGGTCCAGCAGCAGCACCTCTATCAGCGTCCCCTCGGCGTCGCCGTGCTCCCTGATCACGTGTCGGCGACAGATGACATGATCCCGAGCAAGGAGGTGACGCCATGCGCATGGACGTGATGCGGTTCGCTGAACTGGCCGACCTGGCGGCCGAGCCCGCCGGACCGTCGCTACCGTGGGACCGGTCGCGCGAAGCGTGCGCCGCGGACTACCGCGAGTTCATCGACCAGTTCGGGCCCGGAGAGGTCCGCTCCGTAGCCATGGGCAGGCGCATCGCAGGATGGAGCGATCTTCCGTGTCTTCACGTCGAGGACCGTCGATGACCTTGGTCCGGTGTTCCGGGAAATGCGTAACGAGGACCCGACCCTGTGCCCGTACCCACTCCTGCCAGAGGCGGGGGGGCTGCTCAACTGGGGCGGCACCGTGCAAGGCGATCAGTTCTTCTGGCTCACCAGCGACCCAGACCCCATGGAGTGGCCGGTGGTGGCGTGGTTCCGAGGGAAGGACCTGAGGGACGCGTGGCGGCTGTACGACATGCGCTTCGTCGCCTTCCTCGTCCATGCCTTGTCGGGCAAAGACCAGGACATGGATGACCTGCTCAACTGGCCGAACGAGCCGATCTGGAAAAGGGGCTGACCAAGGGAGTTGCGGAGAGTGGTCGCCTCACAGAAGTTCGGAAGTTGACCCGAACTCGTGACCGAACCACTGGGATGGGCCCGAACCGGTATGCCGTAAGGACATAACGTAACCATTTGATTTCAGACAGTAATGATCCGATTTCCGGTCACACCCCTGACTTCAGCCACCGACCCCAGCCCGCTGACTCCACTCTGGTGCAGCCGCAGCCACCGAACCGGCCCGCGTATCCAGGGGGAGACCGTGACCCAGACCGGCCGCAACGTCGAGAAGATCCTCGACCAGGCCGCCCGACTACTCAACGACGCCACGAGCATCAAGGGCCTGATCGAGGCCCTGCCCGACCACGCCGAACAGCAAGCCCAGGCCGTGCTGGCGGAGCTGCGAGCGCACCGGGACCAGCTGATCGGTGTGATCAACAAGGAGCAGAGCGAGTCGGCCCGGTACCACCGGGAGTCCGGCGTCCAGCAGAAGCGGATCGAGGAACTCCTGGAGCAGCTCGGTGAGCTGCGGCTGCAGGTGGCAACCGGCTCACTCGTGCCGACCACCGCAGAATCACTCGTCGAGTACGAGCCAGTCGATCCGGCCCGGGCCGAGCACGTCATCGGCACACACGAGGACCAGCCCGCCGGCGACCCCCCGGAGAGCATCGACTCCTTCGCCGGCCCGGAAACCACCGTGCCGTCCGTCCCCAGCATCGAGGAGAACCAGAACGTGGCCGAGCCCACCGTCCCCAACCCCGCCGTCGCGCGTCCCGATGCGGACCGGCTGCTCGGCGGCACGACGGACCTGATCCCGGCTGTCTTCGCATGGTCCGCGCACGTCGCCACCCTGCGCAAGGCCGGGGCGATCCACACCCTGGTCGTCGAGTGCCACCCGCACACCTGGGACTTCCTCAACGAGCAGGTGCGCAGCGTCGTCGCGGGCAGCGCCTCGCACTTCAACACCCCGGAGGAGCGGTCCCGGGAGTGGGACCGTCCGAACCCGGAGAAGCCGTTCACCACGGACTTGTCGGGGCGCTCCACCGTCGCGTTGCTCAACGCCCTCCACGCTGCCGTGCACCGCGGCGTCGAGCAGCCCCGGGACATCGAGACCTGGTCCCTGGCAGTCACCGTCTACGAGCGCATCGCGGAAGTGGTGGCCACCACCCGTCCGCGCGGCGACCAGGACGCGGAGCTCGGCAGCGGCCCACGAGTCGTCCTCGACGACCGCACCAGCGGTTGACCTGGGTACGTGAACACGCCAGTGCGCTGATGGCCGGGCCCCCGCTTCGACGGAAGTGGGGCCCGGCCATTTCGTTCTGTGGGGCGATCGCGCTCCGGCCCGGCTTTTCTGCGGACGCGGGGGTGGCCGTCAGGCGCTCTGGCGAGCGCTCAGGGCGCCGTTCCTACCAGTTATGCCACCACCGATCCGCGTAGCCGCAGTCGAATTGGACGGCCACAGTGTCATTGGCGAAGCCCCGGCCGACCAGGCACTTTCCGCTGTGATCGTTCACGGCATGACCGTGCGCCCACAGAACAGTTTGCGGCGGGTCGTCCGCTCGCCGGGCTCGTGATCCTGAGGCAGGCTCACGAGGCATCGGACTCACGTCGGCTGGACGCCGGGACCGCCGTGAAGGGGCGCCAGCTGTCGGCTGAGCCTGAGGACGTTGTCGATGACCTTGGGGTCGGTGGTTGCGCGGAAGGCGGGAACGGGGTGGGCCTGAGGGCCGATGAGCAGGCCGGTCTTCCCGTCGAGCGAGGCATCGGTGGCGGCGAGGACGGACGGCCGGGCGGCAACGGAGGCGGGGCCGGCGGTGGAGCGTTCGAAGGTCCGGCGTACCAGCGGCCACAGCAGGCGCAGTCCCGGGGAGACGATCTCCGGTGAGGTCATGGTGCCGTCGGTCATGTCGGTGGCGGCGCCGCCGGGGTCGGCCGCGAAGACCGTGATGCCGGTGCCGCGCAGGCGCTCGGCCAGGTACAGGGTGTAGGCGAGGTTGGCGAGCTTGGCGCGGCCGTACCAGTGGAAGCCGTAGTAGCCGCCCGGTGGTTCGACGGCGTCGAAGGTGCGCTTGGCGACCTTGATCGCGCCGGAGGTGACGTTGACGATCCGGCTCGGTCCGCCGGCTCGGAGCTGGTCGAGCAGCAGCTCGGTCAGGAGGTACGGCGAGAGGTGGTTGACGGCGAACGACGCCTCGATTCCGTCGACCGTCTGCTGCCGCTGCGCGAACATCGCGCCGACGTTGTTGACCAGCACTGTCAGCGGCCCCTCGTCCGCCAGTTGCGCGGCGAGCGCTCGTACCTGGTCGAGCGACGCGAGGTCGGCTGCCACGAACCGCGGAGCGGTTCCGGTGGCGACCGCCGTGATCCGCTCGATGGCGCTCGCACCGCGCTCCGCGTCGCGACCGACCACGGTCACGGCGAGCCCGCGCGCCGCAAGTCCCATCGCGGTTTCGAGGCCGATGCCTCCGGTCCCCGCCGTCACCACTGCCCGTTGGTCCACAGGTCTGCCCTCCGCGTTCCGCATTTATTCGGATAGCTATCCGCTTCAACGAGGGCACGCTAGCACAACCGGATAGTCATCCGTTTATTGCTGGGCGAGACGAACCGACCGACCCCTCGGGACCGGTCGGCGGACGCCGGGGGGCGTGCTGCCGTCAGCGCGGAGGGCGCAGCCCCTCAAGAAGCACGTCCGGGTAAAGCCCGCGGCGCGCAGGGTCACAGTCGCGGAGGGCACGGCATGCTCGACGCCGCAGAGGAGGCGGCGCACGTCGTCCGCCCGAAGCCGCCCCGGCTGGGGCCGACCAGACGTGCGCGGTCCAGCAGCTCCGCGACGGCGCGGTCCAGCTCCGCCTTCATCTGCGAGGTCTGCGCCTCGGCATCGCTTGCGGACCCCGGCACGGACGCGAACCCCACCAGCGTCTTCTCGCTGGGAGGGACCTCGATGTGCGTCTCCGCCGCCAGCAACTCCTGGCGGCGATCGTGGAGTTCGGTGCGGCCGGAGTAGGTGAACTTGCCGACGGCGGAGGCGTGGGAGAAGTGGACGACGTACAGGTCGTCCTGCAGTCCGGAGGTCTTGCCCCCCTGCATCCGTGCTCGTACAGCCGGCCGCGAGCACGCTGACCGGTCGACGCTGGCGGCATACGGGGTAGGTCAGTCCAGGACAAGGCCATCGCGCACCTCTCACTCAACGAGCATGTCGACTCGGAGAGTTGCGCGATGGCTCCTTTATGACAGGGTTACGCCGAGTTCCCCGCTGCACCACTCGGCGGGACGCCATCGTCGGGCAGGTAGCCGCGCAACCACTTCTCGGTGTGGGCGGCGTGGGCGGCAGCCGCGGTGGCCGCGGCGACCGGGTCCCGGTTGGCGATGGCTTCGGCGATCACGCGGTGGTCGTCGTCGCTGGCGCGCTTGATCCGGACGCCTTCGGGGAGGTCGTAGACCTGGTAGTTGTGGCTACGGGGGCGGAAGACCTCAAGCATGGCCTCCAGGGCGGGGTTGCCGCTGGCCCTGGCGATCTCGGCGTGAAACCGCTGGTTGGGGGCGAAGGTCGCGGCCGGGTCGCTGGTGGCCTCCATCTCCTCGATGCAGGCGTAGAGAGTCCGGATGCCTGATTCGGTCATCCGGGCGGCAGCCTGGGCTGCGGCGTGCGATTCCAGGACGCGCCGGATCTCGTACAGCTCCAGCAGGCCGGTCAGCGGCAGCAGGTCGACGGTGAGCGAGAGGCTCCCGATGATGTCCTCCGACCGCAGCTGGGAGACGTAGGTCCCGGAACCGTGCCGCGGCTCGATGACGCGCAGGGCGGCGAGCATGCGGATCGCCTCGCGCAGCGACCCGCGGGAGACGTCGAGCTCGTCGCAGAGCTCGGATTCGGGCGGCATACGCTGCCCGGCGACCAGCCGCTCAGTGGCGATCATGTGCCGGAGGCCGTGGAGGGCCCGGTCGACTGCGGACACTGTGCTGTCCCTTCCGGTGGACTGTCCCCACCCTACCGAGTCATCTGACTTCTCCCTGAAGATCGGCAAAGTCATTAGACAACATAACTGACAGTAGCCACCTTCTCTTGTGTCACTCTGCGAACAAGTCCAAGGTACTGAGAAGTAATTGGCTCCCAGCCCTTGCCGCGCCACAGCACTGCATGTGAGCATTCCCCGCAAGTCATCGGACAACTCTCGGATGATGACCGATGATTTCGAATTGGAGACCTACGTGAATGTCCGGTCTCTGTGAAGGTGAACCAGTCTCGGTCGTTCTGCACCAAATGACCGCGTGTCTCAGTCGACCTCGGCCAACTTCTGATCTGTCTCGGTCTTCCTGACCTGGAGCTCGTGCTCGCCCCCTACGGTCGTAATGCCAGGTCAGCGCCGAGCAGGGGGTGGCTGGTGGAGGCGGAGGATTTCTGCCTGGAGTACGTCGATGCGCACGGGAAGCCGCACCGGGGGCCGCTTGAGGTGACGTGGTCGGCCCGGTTCGAGGACGGGATGCCCGTACGCGGCTTGTCGTCGTTCAAGGGGCAGCGCAACTTCACCGGCTGGTACTGGGCGGCAACAGGCGCCGTGCACGTCGGCTTTGAATCCTGGGTGGAGCGGGATCACCTGATGCGGCTGGACTTTGATCCGCAGGTGTCCGCGATGGTGTCGCAGCCGTTCCGGTTGTCGTGGCGGGTGGAAGGCCGCCGGCGTCGGGTCGAGCACACGCCGGACTACTTCGTGCGGCGCACGGATGGCAGCGGGCTGGTGATCGACGTTCGCCCGGACGAGCGGATCGAACCTGAGGACGTGGCGAAGTTCGCGGCGACGGCGGTGGCCTGCGCCCGGGTGGGCTGGGACTTCCAGCGGTGCGGCGTCATGGGTCCGGTGCTGATGGCGAATCTGCGCTGGTTGAGCGGTTACCGGCATCCGCGGGTCATGCGCGAGTCCGTCGCGGATCGGCTGAGGGCCGCGTTCGCCGTCGAACGCGGCCTGCTGGAAGGTGCCCAAGTGGTCGGAGATCCCGTGGCCGTCCTGCCGGTGCTCTACCACCTCCTTTGGCGCCAGGAGCTGGCGGTCGAGCTGGAGACCACGCTGCTGTCGGCGGCCTCGTCGGTGAGGCCGGGCCGCACTGTCCGGGAGGTGGTGACAAGCGATGGTGTCCCGTCCGCAGCTGCTGTCGGTTGGTGACCGGGTCCGTTTCGACGGCCGCGAGCACACGGTCGCCGCGCTGTCGGGCACCTCGGTGCGGCTGGTCAACGACGGTCAGGTCGCGAGCGTGGTCCTGCTGCCGCATCTGCTGGCCTCGGACGGATTCACGGTGCTCAGCACCGGGCCGACGCGTCCTTTGTTGCCCGCCGCTGATGCGCTGGACGGGCTGCCGAAAGCGGCGGTCGAGAGAGCCGAGTGGTGGCAGCGGCACCTGGTCGAGATGCTGACCGGACATCAGGGAGGCGATCCGCGCGGGCCGGTCCGCGCGGAGTACGACCCGGCCATGCGCTCGCTGCGGCAGCGTGAGCTGACCAAGCTCACCGAACTCCTGGCCGCCGGCGAGGAGGTGGCTTTGAGCACCCTGCGCCGGATGCGCTCGCGGTTCGAGCGCGAGGGGGTGGCCGGTTTGGTGGACGGCCGGCTTCGCAAGCCGTCCACGGGGACCGGGCGGGCCGATCCCCGGGTGGTGGCCGCGATCGAGAAGGTGGTGGCCGGACAGACGGAGCGGTCCACGGTCTCCGGGCAGGTGCTGCGGCGCCGGGTCGAGCGGGCGATCGTGGCGGAGCACGGCGACGGGACGGTCCCGATGCCCTCGCGGGCGACGTTCTACCGGTTGCTGGAGGCGGTTTCGACGGGTCGGCACACCCTCGGTTCGGCCCGCACCCGCCGTTCGCTGGCCAAGCGGCCGGAGCGGGTGTTCGGCCAGCTGACCGCCGCACGTCCGGGGGAGGTGATGGAGATCGACTCCACGCCGCTGGACGTACTGGTCGTCCACGACGACGGCGAGGTGGACACCTGCGAGCTGACAGGACTGGTGGACCTGGCCACCAGGACGCTGGCCGCCGTGGTGCTGCGGCCTTCGACCAAGGCGGTGGACGCCGCGCTGCTGCTGGCACGGGCGATGACGCCGGAGCCGATGCGGCCCGGGTGGGCGGACGCTCTGCGGATGTCGCGCTCGGTGCTGCCGCACTCCTCGTTGCTTCCGCTGGACGAGCGCCTGGCCAAGGCCGCGGCGGTCCCGGTGATCGTGCCAGAGACAGTGGTCAGCGACCACGGGAAGGCGTTCCTCTCCGACACCTTCCGCCAGGCATGCCGGTCACTCGGGATCTCGTTCCAGCTCGCCCACCCCGACACCCCGACCGACCGTCCCCACATCGAACGCACCCTCGGCTCGGTGGCGACGATGTTCGCCCAGTACGTCGCCGGCCACAAGGGCCGCTGCGTCGAGATGCGCGGCAAGGACCCCGCAGCCGAGGCCGTGTGGTCCATCCACGCGCTCCAGGACATGCTCCAGGAGTGGGTTGCCAAAATCTTTACCGACCGCAGGAGCTCGTGAACCGGCTCTGAACTGCGACGATACATAGACTACATGTTCGCGACGGTGAGTTGGGGGCGTTGTTGTCGCTC